>JBAVEE010000284.1:0-2880 GCA_049587575.1 Bradyrhizobium sp. | reverse complement strand
CTGCCGGAACAATAGATCTTTACCCACAGGAGATCACGCGGGTATTTCTCAATCTGATTTCCAACGGCTTTTATGCCGCCACCAAGCGCAAGGAATCCGGCGGCGACAGCTTCGAACCGACACTGAGCGCGACCACGAAAAGCCTCGGCAACAAGGTTGAAATCCGGATCCGCGACAACGGAACCGGAATCCCGGCGGATGTGATGGAAAAGATGTTCAACCCCTTCTTCACCACGAAGCCCGCTGGCGAGGGTACCGGACTTGGCCTGTCGATGAGCCACGACATCGTGGTAAACCAGCACGGCGGCAAGATCGACGTCGATACCGAGCCCGGCGCATTTACCGAGTTCATCATTACGCTGCCGCGGACGGCGGCGGCACAACCACGGGCTGGAGGCGAAAATTGAGCGTTTACATCCTCGTCGTCGATGACGAGCCCGATGTCGAGGCCCTGTTCCGTCAGCAGTTTCGACGTGACATCAAGTCCGGACGCTTCACGATGGAGTTTGCACCATCGGCGCCGGCGGCACTGGCCCGGGCTGCCGAAATCAAGGATCCGTCGCTGATCCTGATCCTGTCGGACATCAACATGCCCGGGATGAGCGGGCTCGAAATGCTGCCAAAAGTGCGCGCCGAACGGCCCGACGTTCCCGTCATCATGATCACCGCTTACGGCGACACTGAAACGCGCCGCAAGGCAATCGAGCGCGGCGCGGTGGGATTGTTGACCAAGCCGATCGATTTTGCGTTGCTGCGCCACGAGATCGATGCACGGCTTGGGCAAGCCGCATGACCGCCACCATCCTCGTTGTCGATGATGAGCCGGACCTTGAGGCTCTTGTCCTGCAGAAGTTCCGCAGGCGAATTCGCGATGGCGCAGTGACCTTCATGTTTGCCCATGACGGGGTCGAGGCATTGCAGTCGATCGAAAATCATCCGCATGTCGACCTGGTGGTCTCCGACATCAACATGCCACGGATGGATGGCCTGTCCCTGCTGCAGAAATTGCAGGAGGCCGAAGACAAGAAATCGACCATCATTGTCTCGGCCTACGGCGACATGAGCAACATCCGCACCGCGATGAACCGCGGGGCGTTCGACTTCCTGACCAAGCCGATCGATTTCGGCGATCTCGAAACGACCATCGACAAGACGATACGCCACGTCGAGGCGATGCGCGAGGCGCGCCGGCGCCAGTTCGAGGCCGAGCGCGCGCACGCGTCGCTTTCGCGGTATTTCTCCCCGCAGATCGCTTCAAGGCTGGCCGCCGCCGGCGAAGGCGACGGCATGGAGGTGCACTGGCGCGACGTCGCCGTGATCTTTACCGACATCGCCGGCTTCACGTCGCTGGTAGAGAATGCCGCACCTGAGGTGCTCGGCACGCTGCTGAACGAATATGTGGGCGGAATGACAGATATCGTCTTTGCGCACGAGGGCACGGTCGCCAAGATCATCGGCGATGCCATCCAGATTCTCTTCAACGCACCCGGAGACCAGCCGGATTATGCGACCCGCGCCATTGCCTGCGCGCATGCACTGGATGTCTGGGCTGAAGAGTTTCGCGAGCGCTGGAAATCCAAAGGCGTGAATTTCGGCGCGACCCGCGTTGGTGTTCACGCGGGCCCCGCACTGGTCGGCAATTTCGGCGGCAGCCGCTTCTTCGATTACACCGCCTATGGGGATACCATCAACACCGCCGCCCGGCTTGAGGCGGCCAACAAGTTTCTCGGTACGCGTATCTGTGTCAGCGCCGCGGTCGCCGACGGCTCGAAGGCCTTTCGCGGCCGGCCGGTCGGCGATCTGATGTTGCGCGGGCGTAGCGAGCCGCTGCGGGCTTACGAGCCGCTGGCTGCGGCTGCGTTCGAGGGGCCGGCGACCGCGCAATATTGCGATGCCTTTGCCAAACTGGAGGCCGGAGACGCCGCAGCGATGCCGACCTTTGCGGCATTGGTCGGTTTGCATGGCAGCGACGCGCTTGCCGGCTTTCATCTAAGGCGCCTGTTGAACGGAGCAAAAGGCGCACGCATTCAATTGGAGCAATAGCGCGGCGATAACGCTGGAAATTCGACCATCCGCCGCCCGCCGATTCGCAAGCATACCACGCTACCAAAGCCGACCGGCCTGCGGGTTTCCGCGACAAGCCGCTATTTCGCCGGATCCAGATCGCACGCCTGCCCGCCGTCTAAAAAAAAACCATGGATGCCCGCCATAAAGCCGGGCATGACGAGCAGGAACGGTCATAGGCTTTCCGAATGCGCCCTGCTCTGCTCAATCCGTTGTTCGCGTCGGTCACGAGCCTTGCCGGCGTCGGGCCGAAACAGGACAGGCTGTTTCGCTACCTGCTTGGCCGCGACGAGACGCCACGGCTGGTCGATTTGTTGCTGCATCTGCCGGCGAGCGTGATCGATCGCCGCGCGCGGCCGAAGATCCGCGACGCGGTGCCGGGAACCGTGGTGACGCTGGAAGTGACGGTCGACCGTCACCGGCCAACGCCCGCGCGCAATTCCCGCGCGCCGCATCTGGTCCATGCCAGCGACGATACCGGCGACGTGGTGCTGACCTATTTTCGCAGCCCTCCGGGCTATGTCGAGAAACTGCTGCCGGTCGGCTCGAAGCGTTACGTCTCCGGCACCCTGCAGATGTTCGACGGCGTGCCGCAGATCGTGCATCCCGACCGCGTCGTCGACGAGGCGGGTTTTGCAAAACTGACGGGCATCGATCCCGTCTATCCGCTCACCGAGGGACTGGCGCTCGGCTCGCTGCGGCGCGCGATGGCGCAGGCGCTGCAAAAGCTGCCCCCTCTCCCGGAGTGGATCAGTCCGGAAGTGATCCGTCGCTGCAAATTCCCGCCGGTTGCGGAAGCGCTGAACCGCGTGCATG
>JBAVEE010000283.1:0-4231 GCA_049587575.1 Bradyrhizobium sp. | reverse complement strand
GATACCGCGCAGCCTTTGCTGGCATCGACGTTCTATCTCACCCGGGCGCTGGCGCCGTTCGCCGACGTGCGGTTGGGGGATCGCGGCGCGCCGCAGCAGGCGATCACGCAGTTTCTCGACCAGAGGCTGCCGATGATCGTGCTCGCGGATGTCGGCACGCTGTCGCCGGAAATCCGCGAACGCCTCGACGCGTGGATCGAGCAAGGCGGGGTGCTGGTGCGCTTTGCCGGGCCGCGCCTGGCGCAGGCCGATGACGATCTGGTGCCGGTGAAGCTGCGCCGCGGCGGACGCAGCCTCGGCGGCAGTCTCACCTGGGAAAAGCCGCAGCACCTCGCATCGTTCGCGGCCGACGGACCGTTCGCCGGTCTTGCGGTGCCCCGGGACGTCACCGTCAACCGGCAGGTGCTCGCCGAGCCGGACGCGGTGCTGGCGACGAAAAGCTGGGCCTCGCTGGAGGATGGAACGCCGCTGGTCACCGGCGAGCGCCGCGGCAAGGGCGTGGTGAGCCTGTTTCACGTCAGCGCCGATATGCGCTGGTCCGATCTGCCGATGTCCGGCACCTTCGTCGAAATGCTGCGCCGGGTGGTCGATATGTCCGGCTACACCTCCAGTCCGGGCGCGGGGGTCGCGAGCGAAGCAAAAGCCGAAACGGTGGCGCCGCTGCGCACGCTCGATGGCTTTGGCGAATTCGGGCCGCCGCCCTCGACTGCGAAGCCTCTGGCCGCCGACTTCCGCGATCGGGCGACGCTGGATCATCCCCCCGGGTTCTATGGCCCGGCCGACGGTCCTCTCGCGGTGAATACGCTGGCGGCGGCGGACCGCATCGCGCCACTCGATACTGCCGCTCTGCGCGCGCGGCATGCGAGCTACACCAATTCCGAACCGCGGGACTTGCGCGGAATCCTGCTGTCGTCGTCGCTGGCGCTGTTCCTGATCGACGCCGTGATCGTCGCCCTGCTCGGCGGCGGGATCGCAGCATTGCTGAGGCGGCGCGCGGCGCCGGCTGCGCTGGGATTCGCCCTGATATTGTCGGCCGTGCTGGCGCTCCCGTCGCCGACCCAGGCCGACAGCGCCGACGATTTCGCGATCAAGGCAACCTCGCAAACCCGTCTGGCCTATGTTCTGACCGGCAACGCCGACGTCGACTCGATCGTCAAGGCGGGAATGGCCGGACTGACCTTGTTTCTCGCACAACGCACCGCGCTGGAGGCCGGCGATCCCATCGGGGTGGATCCGGCGCATGACGAACTGGCGTTCTTCCCGCTGATCTACTGGCCCGTCGTGCCCGGCGCGCCGAAGCCGTCGCAAGACGCGATCAATCGCATCGACGCCTACATGAAACATGGCGGCACGGTGCTGTTCGATACCCGCGATGCCATCGAGGCGCCTCCGGGAGAAGGCGGCGGATCGCAGACGCCGGGCATGCTGACGCTGCGCAACATCCTTTCATCGCTCGACATTCCCGAACTCGAGCCGGTGCCCCGGGAGCACGTCCTGACCAAGACGTTCTATCTGTTGCGCGACTTTCCCGGCCGATTTGACACCGGCCAGACCTGGGTCGAGACCTTGCCGCGCGAGGACGACGACGATGCCGCGTCGCGGCCCGCCCGGGGCGGAGACGGCGTCTCGCCCATTATCATCACCTCCAATGATCTGGCCGGCGCCTGGGCGATACGTCCCGACGGGCAGCCGATGCTGCCGCTCACTCCGGGCGAACCCCGGCAGCGCGAATTCGCCTTCCGCGCCGGCGTCAACATCGTGATGTATACGCTGACCGGAAACTACAAGGCGGACCAAGTACATGCGCCGGCGCTGATCGAACGGCTGGGACAATGAGCGCCGCCGTCGCCTTCAGTAATGAGCGAAACGAGTCTCCACAGGTGGCGGCCGCAAACCGTAAACCAGGCATCCTTCGAGGCGCACCGCAAAAGCGGCGCGCACCTCGGGATCCCGCCAACTTGCTGGATAAATAAATGCAGTATGGCATCGCGTTTACCCCGCTTGTCCCCACGCTGGTGCTTTGGATCGCGCTCGCCGCCATCGCCGTGATCGCCGTCCTGCTGCTGCTGGGGCGGCCACGAGGTGCAGCGGTGCGCATCCTGGCGCTGGCGCTGGTCCTGCTGGCGCTGGCCAACCCGTCATTCACGCGCGAGGACCGCGAGCCGCTGTCATCGGTCGCCGCGGTCGTGATCGACAAGAGCCCGAGCCAGAATTTCGGCGAGCGCACCCGCGAAACCGCGAAAGCCCGGGAGGCGCTGGTCGACAGCCTCAAGAAGATCAACGGCCTCGAAGTGCGGGTGGTCGAGGCCGGCCAGGCCGACGGCGAAACCGACGGCACCCGATTGTTCGGCGCGCTGTCGTCGGCGCTGTCGGACGTTCCGGTCGATCGCGTCGCCGGCGCTTTCCTGATCACCGACGGGCGGGTGCACGACATCCCGGCGAACGCGGCAGCTCTCGGGTTCCAGGCCCCGTTGCATGCGCTGATCACCGGCCGCAAGGACGAACGCGACCGCCGCATTGCGATTGCCGCCGCTCCCCGATTCGGCATCGTCGGACAGGTCCAGACCATTACCTACCGGCTGGACGACCAGGGCGTCAGCGGCCAGCGCGCAAGGGTCGCGGTGCGCGTCGACGGCGAGGCGATCAGCGAGCGCACCGTGCAGAGCGGCCAGACCGTCAACGTCGACATCGATATCAAGCACGCTGGGCCGAACATCGTCGAGATCGAGGCTTCTCCGCTCGAAAACGAACTGACGCTGGTCAACAACCGCGCGGTGGTGGCGATCGACGGGGTGCGCGACAAATTGCGTGTGCTGCTGGTCTCCGGCGAGCCGCATTCCGGGGAGCGCACCTGGCGCAACCTCCTGAAATCCGACCCCAGCGTCGATCTCGTGCATTTCACGATTCTGCGCCCGCCCGAGAAGCAGGACGGCACGCCGATCAATGAATTGTCGCTGATTGCATTTCCGACCCGCGAACTGTTTCAGCAGAAGATCAACGAATTCCAGTTGATCATCTTCGACCGCTACGCGCGCCAGGGCGTGCTGCCGATCGCCTATTTCGACAATATCGCGCGTTATGTGCGCGGCGGCGGCGCCGTACTGGTGTCCGCCGGTCCCGATTACGCTTCGTCGACAAGTATCTGGCGCACGCCGCTGGATGCGGTGCTGCCGGCAGAACCGGTCGGCGTCATCGAAAAGCCGTTCTACGCCCAGCTCAGCGACGTCGGCAAACGCCACCCGGTGACGCGCGGTCTGGAGGGTTCGGGCACCGAGCCGCCGCACTGGAGCCGGTTCTTCCGCACGGTGGAAACCCGCAACGCAACCACCCCGCCGGTCATGACGGGCGCCGACGGCAAACCGCTGCTGCTGCTGTCGCGATATGGCGAGGGGCGCGTCGCACTGCTGTTGTCCGACCAAATCTGGTTGTGGGCGCGCGGCTATGAAGGCGGCGGCCCGCATCTCGACCTGCTGCGGCGGGTGTCGCACTGGCTGATGAAGCAGCCCGACCTCGACGAAGAGGCGTTGCATCTGCAGGTGCGTGGCCATGACCTCGTGGTGCAGCGCCAGACCATGGCCGACGGCGTTGCGCCGGTGACGGTGACGTCGCCTTCGGGAACCAGGCGTGAGCTGACGCTGAGCGCCGCCGAGCCGGGAATGTGGACAGCAACGCTCCCCGCCGACGAACTCGGCCTGTGGCTGGCCACCGACGGCACGCTGAAGGCCCTGATCAATGTCGGCCCGACCAACCCGAAGGAATTCTCGGAAGTCACCTCCACGACCGAGATGCTGATGCCGCTGGCGCAGGCGACCGGCGGCGACGCCCGGCGCGTCGTGGATGGCGCGAGCATCGAACTGCCACGCATCGTGCCGGTGCGGGCGTCCAGCGTATTCCTTGGCGACGGCTGGATGGGCGTGAAGATGCGCGATGCGAGTGTCGTCAGAGGCGTCGGCGTATTGCCGGTTTTCGCCGGCCTGATCGGCCTGCTGCTGCTGCTCGGCGCGTTTGCCGCCACCTGGCTGCGCGAAGGGCGCTGACCGTCGCTGAAATCTCACGGCGCTGCGTGAATCGCGCCGCGCTCGCCAAATCTTCACATGGCGCGCGGTTGGGGCTGTTTGCGCTCGCCGTCCAGTTCGCGCTTTCGTTCGGTCATTTCCGCGCCGGTCGCGGCGGCGACGCAATCATCGGCGTCGCACCGCGACCCGCGGGTTATACCAAATCTCAGCAATTG
>JBAVEE010000282.1:0-9657 GCA_049587575.1 Bradyrhizobium sp. | reverse complement strand
AGGCCCACGCCACCAACGAACGCAGCGCCAACGCGCCGAAGACGATCGGTGAATACAAGGCCTCGCATGCGCCGGGCTGCGGGTGCTGCTCGGGCAAGCCTTCCCGCCTTGTGAAGAAAACCAGGAGCGGCGCGAAAAGCTTCCCGACTGCGCGTCCCTGGATGATCAGCCACTGATGCCTCAGGACCTTTCGTGATTGTCGAAAAAGGCCGCGTCGCGGCGTCTGGACCGATCCCGGCCGCCGACCTCGTCCCCATCACATCGCCGTTTGGTCGACGGCGAATCCAAACCAGAACAGGAGGCGATCCCATGCTTCACGGTGACATTTCCAGCAGCAACGACACGGTCGGCGTAGCCGTCGTCAACTACAAAATGCCGCGACTGCACACCCGGTCAGAGGTGCTCGACAATGCCCGCAAGATCGCCGACATGGTGGTGGGCATGAAGACCGGCCTGCCGGGCATGGATCTGGTGATCTTCCCGGAATACTCCACCCACGGCATCATGTATGACTCGAAAGAGATGTACGAGACCGCCTCGTCGATCCCGGGTCCCGAGACCGACATCTTCGCCGAAGCCTGCCGCAAGGCCAAAGTTTGGGGCGTGTTCTCGCTCACCGGCGAGCGCCACGAGGAGCACCCGCACAAGGCGCCGTACAACACCTTGATTCTGATGAACGACAAGGGTGAGATCGTCCAGAAATACCGCAAGATCATGCCGTGGGTGCCGATCGAAGGCTGGTATCCCGGCAATTGCACCTATGTTTCCGAAGGTCCGAAAGGCCTGAAGGTCAGCCTGATCATTTGCGACGATGGCAACTTTCCGGAAATCTGGCGTGACTGCGCCATGAAGGGCGCCGAGCTGATCGTGCGTTGCCAAGGCTATATGTATCCCGCCAAAGAACAGCAGATCCTCATCTCCAAGGCCATGGCCTGGGCCAACAATGTCTATGTCGCGGTCGCTAATGCCGCCGGCTTTGACGGCGTCTACTCCTACTTCGGTCATTCCGCGATCATCGGCTTCGATGGCCGCACCCTGGGCGAAACCGGCGAGGAGGAATACGGCATCCAGTATGCTCAGTTGTCGAAGAGCCTGATCCGCGATGTACGCCGTACCGGCCAGTCGCAGAACCACCTCTACAAATTGGTCCATCGCGGCTATACCGGCATGATCAATTCCGGCGAAAGCGCGCGCGGCGTCGCGGCCTGCCCCTACGATTTCTACAAGAAGTGGATCGCCGATCCGGAAGGCACGCGCGAAATGGTCGAGGCGATGACCCGTCCGACCGCAGGGACTGACGAATGCCCGATCGACGGCATCCCCAATGAGTCGTCCGCGAGCAATTTCTAAGCCACTGAGCGCGAGTCGGGTTTTGACTTGCTGGCGGGCTTTGATTGCCGGATTTTGAGGGCTCGACTTTCTCGGCGGCGCCGGGTTGCCGTCACTGACGGCTTCAGGCGCCCGCGGACACCGAAGCATGTCCATTGCCGCCAATAGGCGGGTTTTGGCGGTTGGCGTGTCGCCCCATTCCGCCCTGCGTGAGCGGGACCGATAGCCGGCAGATCAGGCCTTCGGAACGCCAATCGAACTCGGCCTGTCCTCCGAGTTGCGACTCGATACTGGCGATTACGCTCTTCGTCCCGAAGCCGCGCGATATCGGCCTTTCAACAGCGGGTCCGTCCCGCTCTTCCCACAATATCTCAAGGACGTCGGTCTGGACCTCCCATTTGATCGTGAGGCGGCCAGACAGCGTGGACAAGGCGCCATATTTTGCCGAATTCGTCACCAGCTCGTGCAGGGCCAGGGCCAGCGTTTGAGCGGTTGCGGGTTGCAGCTGAATGTTCGAACCTGAGAATGCGATCTGATCGCCCACCGCATAGGGCGCGAGTTCCTCGTCGACCAGCTTCGCTATTTCCGCGCCCTGCCAGCTCGACAGCGACAGAATGGTATGCACCCGCGCCAGTGCACTGATCCGCCCTTCCACCGCTTGTATGTAAGCCTTCACGCTTTCGCCCCGGGTTAGCCTGACAATCGATTGCGCCAATGCCAGCGCATTCTTGGCGCGATGATCCACCTCCCGGGTCAGAAGATTTTGCCGTTCCTCCGCCCGCTTCCGTTCAGTAATGTCGACGGTGACCCCGCTGACCCGTATGACGCGGCCGGTCTTGTCGACGGTTGCGGCCGCCGTGCCGACGCACCAGCGGACTTCACCGTCGGGCCGCAGGATGCGAAACTCGGTTTCGTAGGACCTTGTTCCCTGGTTGAACTGGGCCACCGTCTTGCGCAATTCGTCAAAATCGTCGGGGTGCAGCAATGCCTGGACATTTGCCGGATTGACGACAAAGCTTCGTGAATCGACGCCGAAAATCCGGAACTGCCCTTCGTCCCACATCCAGTCGCCGTTGACCCAGTCCCAGTCCCAGGAACCCATGCTTCCCGCCGCAAGCGCGAGGCTGCGGCGCTGCTCGCTTTCGAGAAGCCGCGCATTTGATTCTTCCAGCTCGCTCGTGCGCGCGCGAACCCGATCTTCAAGCTCGGCGTTAAATCGCTCCAGTTGCCGGGTTTTGCGATAGAGCTCGGCGAACACCCTGATCTTTGCGCGCAGAACCTCCGGGATCACTGGCACCGGCACGTAGTCCACCGCGCCCATCTCGTAGCCGCGCAGGCGGTCCAGATCGCTGACCTGAATGGCGGAGATGAAAATCATCGCCGTCTTCTGGAATCGGGGATGCTCGCGGATCATGGCGGCAAGCTCGAATCCGTCCAGTTCCGGCATGCAGACGTCGACCAGAATGACCGCAACTTCGTTCTTGAGCAGGTATTCCAGCGCCTCGCGCCCCGAGGCTGCAACGACAAGATTTTCGCCGAGTTCCTTTAAAATGACCTCATAGGCCAGCAACTTCGCCGGCTGATCGTCGACCAAAAGGATGTTTACCTTTTCGTGGTCCGTCATCTGGCGCACCAATCAGCGATGTAGCCACATGCGTATCGCAAGCAGCAATTGCTCGGTATTGACGGGTTTGGCGAGGTAGTCGGAAGCGCCGGCTTCAAGGCACTTCTCGCGGTCGCCTTTCATCGCCTTGGCGGTGAGGGCGATGATGGGAAGCCGGCGGAACGTCGGGTTTGCCCGGATCGCCCCGATGGTTTGGTAGCCGTCCATCTGCGGCATCATGATATCCATCAGAACGACAGCGATCTTGGGGTTCGATTCCACCAGCGCGACCGCCTCGCTGCCGGTCGTGGCGGTGAGCACCTTCATGCCGCGCCGTTCCAGGACGCTTGAGAGCGCGAAGATATTGCGGGCATCGTCATCGACCAGGAGCGCGGTTTGACCGACAAGGTCCTCGTCGGAACTGTTGAGCTTCTCCAGCATTCGCTGTTTCTCGACAGGCAGTTCCGTGATGACGCGATGCAGGAACAGCGATGTTTCATCGAGCAGGCGCTCGGGCGATTCCACGCCTTTCACCACGATGCTACGGGCTATCGTATGCAGTTCAGCATCCTCCTCCACCGAAAGCTCGCGTCCGGTAAAGACGACCACCGGTACAGCGGACAACGAATCATCGTTGCGGATGGAATCCAGCACTTCGAAACCGCTCATGTCAGGCAACCGCAAATCGAGGACGACGCAGTCGCAGGGATTTTCGCGCAACGTGGAAAGCGCGCCCGCGCCGGTGTCGGCCGTGACGATCTCAATGTCGTCGTGGTCCAGAAGTTCCCTGATGCTCATCTGTTCGGCAACGTTGTCCTCCACGATCAGCAGGCGCTTGCGGCGGGGCTTGGCGTATTCCCTGATCTGGGACAGCGCCGCGCTCACTCCCTCGGTCGTGGTCGGCTTGTTGACGAAGGAGAAAGCGCCCCGCGCCAGCGCATGCTGGCGATCTTCATCCAGGGTGATGATCTGGACGGGGATATGCCGCGTCAGCGGATTGTGCTTGAGCTGGCTCAGCACTGTCCAGCCGAGCATGTCAGGCAGGAAGACATCGAGCGACACGGCGGCTGGCTGGTATTGCTTGGCCAGATCCAGCGCCTCCGAGCCCCGCGCCGCGACCAGAACCTTGAATCCCTTGTCGCGCGCGAGATCCACCAGCACCCGCGCATAATGCGGATCGTCTTCAACGATGAGGAGAATGGTATCTCCCGGCTCGAGACTTAACCGGTCGTCCGCAAGCTGTTCGATGACGCGTTCCTGCGCGGCCGGCTGAGCCGGCGCGACGTTATATTGCGACGACGGGCTGACCCGTGGAGCCACTGTCGGTCCGGTGTATTTCAACGGCAAATAGAGCGTGAAGATGCTGCCTTTGCCGGGCGTGCTCCGAAGATGGATTTCGCCACCCAGGAGACTAGCGAGTTCGCGGCTGATAGCGAGGCCGAGGCCGGTGCCGCCATATTTCCGGCTGGTGCCGGCGTCGGCCTGCTGGAACGCCTCGAAGATCAGCTTCTGCTTCTCCTGGGGAATGCCGATGCCGGTATCCGACACCTCGAAGGCGACCACGGCCGGTGAATGGTTGAGGACAGGATGTTCGCTGCTCCAGCCGCCCAGCGCCGCCGAGACGCTGAGGCGCACGCCGCCCTCGGCGGTGAATTTGAAGGCGTTCGACAACAGGTTCTTCAGCACCTGCTGCAGGCGCTTCGAGTCGGTGACGATACTGCGCCCCAAATTCGGATCAATCTCGATGTTGAATGACAGTTGCCGGTTTTCCGCTTCGTGACGGAACGGGCGCCCGACCGTCTCCAGCAGGTTGGAGGTCAGGATTTCCTCGGCGTCCACGGTGACGGTGCCGGATTCGATCTTGGAGAGGTCGAGGATGTCGCTGATCAGGTTCAACAGGTCCGTGCCGGCGCCGTGGATGGTGCGCGCAAATTCGACCTGCTTGGCAGTCAAATTGCCGTCGGGATTTTCGGTGAGCTGCTGGCCGAGAATCAATATGCTGTTGAGCGGGGTTCGCAGCTCGTGGGACATGTTGGCGAGGAATTCCGACTTGTACTTCGACGTCAGCGAAAGTTCGGTTGCCTTCTCTTCCAGCGCACGCCGCGCCTGTTCGATTTCCTGGTTCTTGCGCTCCACTTCGACGTTGCGCTCGGCGAGCTGCTGAGCCTTCTGCTCCAGCTGTTCATTGGTCTGCTGCAGTTCCTTCTGCTGCGTCTGCAGCTCTCCGGCGAGCTGCTGGGACTGTTTGAGCAGCCCTTCGGTCTGCATGGTCGCTTCGATACTGTTGAGCACGATGCCGATGCTGTCGGTGAGCTGTTCAAGGAACGTCATTTGAGACGTAGTGAACGAAGTAAGCGAACCCAGTTCGATGACGGCTTTGACCTGGGTTTCAAACAGCACAGGAAGCACGACGAGGTTTTTGGGGGCGATCCGCAGCAGCGCCGAATTAATCGGAGCCGCATCCGCCGGAATTTCCGACACCAGACGCTGGCGCTTGTCCATCGCGCATTGCCCGATCAGGCCATCGCCAAATTGCACGATTTCCCGATGGCGAACGGCCCCGTCGCCGGCGTAGGCGGAAAGCAGCCGCAGGTGCGGGTTGTCCTCGTTTTCGACCTGGTAAATCACGCCCATGTGGGCATTTACGAGGGGGGTGAGCTCGGTCAGCAGCAGGCGGCCGACCGTCGCCAGATCGCGTTGTCCCTGCAGCATGTTGGTGAACCTGGCGAGGTTGGTCTTCAGCCAGTCCTGCTCGGTATTGACGTCGGTGGTGAGCCTCAAATTGCCGATCATCGTATTGATGTTGTCTTTCAGCTCCGCCACTTCGCCCCTGGCATCGACCTGGATCGAACGGGTGAGGTCGCCCTTTGTCACCGCGGTCGCCACCTCGGCGATGGCGCGCACTTGCGAGGTGAGGTTGGCCGCCAGCAGGTTGACGTTGCCCGTCAAATCCTTCCATGTGCCGGCCGCGCCGGGCACGTTGGCCTGGCCGCCGAGGCGGCCCTCCACGCCCACCTCGCGTGCGACGCTGGTGACCTGATCGGCGAAGATCGCCAGCGTGTCGGTCATGTTGTTGATGGTGTCGGCGAGCGCGGCGACCTCGCCCTTCGATTTCACCGTCAGATTCTGCTTCAGGTCGCCATTGGCGACCGCGGTCACCACCTTGACGATGCCGCGGACCTGTTCGGTCAGGTTGGCCGCCATGAAGTTCACGGTGTCGGTGAGGTCCTTCCAGGTTCCGGCGACGCCGGGCACCTGCGCCTGTCCGCCCAGCTTGCCTTCGGTACCGACTTCACGCGCGACGCGCGTCACTTCGCCTGCGAATGCGTTCAGCTGGTCCACCATCGTGTTGATGGTGTTCTTGAGTTCCAGGATTTCACCCTTCACGTCGACGGTGATCTTGCGCGACAGGTCGCCGCGCGCCACGGCCGTGGTGACTTCGGCGATGTTGCGGACCTGGGTGGTGAGGTTGGCGGCGAGCAGATTGACGTTGTCGGTCAAATCCTTCCAGGTGCCGCCGACGCCGGGCACCACGGCCTGGCCGCCCAATCGGCCCTCGGTGCCGACCTCACGCGCCACGCGCGTCACTTCGGCCGCGAACGAGCGAAGCTGCTCCACCATGGTATTCAGGGTGTCCTTGAGCAGCAGGATTTCGCCGCGCACGTCGACCGTGATCTTTTTGGACAGGTCGCCACCGGCGATCGCGGTCGCGACTTCGGCGATGTTGCGGACCTGGGCGGTCAGGTTGGACGCCATGAAATTGACGTTGTCGGTGAGGTCTTTCCAGGTGCCGGCAACCTCGGGTACCTCGGCCTGCCCGCCGAGCTTGCCCTCGGTGCCGACCTCGCGCGCCACGCGGGTCACTTCCGAAGCGAATGCGTTGAGCTGGTCCACCATCGTGTTGATGGTGTTCTTGAGTTCGAGGATCTCGCCCTTCACGTCCACCGTGATCTTGCGCGACAGGTCGCCGCGCGCGACGGCCGTGGTCACCTCGGCGATGTTGCGGACCTGCGCGGTCAGGTTACCCGCCATCGAATTGACGCTGTCGGTGAGGTCTTTCCAGGTGCCGGCGACGCCAGGCACGTTGGCCTGACCTCCGAGGCGGCCGTCGGTGCCGACCTCGCGCGCCACGCGCGTCACCTCGCCGGCGAAGCGGTTGAGCTGGTCGACCATCGTATTGAGCGTTTCCTTGAGCTGCAGGATCTCGCCGCGGACGTCCACGGTGATCTTGCGGGAGAGGTCGCCGCCGGCGATGGCAGTCGCCACTTCCGCGATATTGCGGACCTGGGCGGTGAGGTTGCCTGCCATCGAGTTGACGCTGTCGGTGAGGTCCTTCCAGGTGCCGGCGACGCCGGGCACCTCGGCCTGCCCACCAAGCTTGCCGTCGGTGCCGACTTCGCGCGCCACGCGCGTCACCTCGCCGGCAAAGGCATTGAGCTGGTCGACCATGGTGTTGAGCGTTTCCTTCAACTGAAGGATTTCGCCCGACACGTTGACGGTGATTTTTTTCGACAGATCCCCTTTCGCCACGGCGGTTGCCACCTCGGCGATATTGCGGACCTGTCCCGTCAGGTTGCTGGCCATCGAGTTGACGCTGTCGGTCAAGTCCTTCCAGGTGCCGGCGACGCCGCGCACCAGCGCCTGACCGCCAAGCTTGCCTTCGGTGCCGACTTCGCGCGCGACGCGCGTCACTTCGCCGGCAAAGGCGTTGAGCTGGTCGACCATCGTGTTGATGGTGTCCTTCAGCTCGAGGATTTCGCCGCGCACGTCCACCGTGATCTTCTTCGACAGGTCGCCGTTGGCAACCGCGGTCGTCACTTCGGCGATGTTGCGAACCTGGGCGGTCAGATTGCTCGCCATCGAGTTGACGCTCTCCGTCAGGTCCTTCCAGGTGCCGGCGACGCCGAGCACGTTGGCCTGGCCACCCAACCGGCCTTCGGTGCCGACCTCGCGCGCGACGCGCGTGACCTCGCCGGCAAACGCATTGAGCTGGTCGACCATGGTGTTGAGCGTTTCCTTCAGCTGAAGGATTTCGCCCGACACGTTCACCGTGATCTTCTTGGAAAGATCGCCGCCCGCGATCGCGGTCGCGACATCGGCGATATTGCGGACCTGGGCGGTGAGGTTGCTCGCCATGAAGTTGACGTTGTCGGTGAGGTCCTTCCAGGTGCCGGCGACGCCGGGAACCTGGGCTTGTCCGCCGAGCTTGCCTTCGGTGCCGACTTCACGGGCGACGCGGGTCACTTCCGAAGCGAACGAGTTGAGCTGATCGACCATCGTGTTGATGGTATCCTTGAGCTCCAGAATTTCGCCCCGGACGTCGACCGTGATCTTGCGCGAGAGGTCGCCGCGCGCGACCGCGGTGGTGACGTTGGCGATATTGCGCACCTGTGCGGTCAGGTTTCCGCACATCGCGTTCACGGAATCGGTGAGGTCTTTCCAGGTGCCGGCGACGCCGGGCACGATCGCCTGACCGCCGAGCTTGCCATCGGTGCCGACTTCGCGGGCGACGCGGGTGACTTCGGAGGCGAACGAGCGAAGCTGGTCCACCATGGTGTTGATGGCTTCCTTGAGCTGAAGTATTTCGCCGCGAACGTCCACGGTGATCTTCTTGGAGAGGTCGCCGTTGGCGACCGCGATGGTGACTTCGGCGATGTTGCGAACCTGGCCGGTGAGATTGTTGGCCATCGAATTGACGCTCTCGGTAAGGTCTTTCCAGACCCCCGTCACCTCGGGGACCTGCGCCTGGCCGCCGAGCTTGCCCTCGGTGCCGACCTCACGCGCGACGCGTGTCACCTCGGAGGTGAATACGCTGAGCTGCTTGATCATGGTGTTGACGATGGTAGCCGACTGCAAAAATTCGCCGCCCAGCGGGCGGCCGTCGACGTCGAGCTGCACGGTTTGCAGCAGGTCGCCTTGCGCGACGGCCGCGACCGCTCGCGTCAGTTCGCGCGTTGGCCAGAGCAGATCGTCGATCAGCGTATTGACCGAACCTTCCATGTCGGCCCATGAGCCGCTGGCAAGGCCGAACTTGACGCGCTGGCGCGTTTTCCCTTCGCGGCCGACAACCTGGCCTACCCGCTCCAGCTGCTGCGCCATTCGCTGATTGGCGGCGACAATTTCATTGAACGTATCGGCGATCTTCCCTTCGATGCCGAGGTGATCGCCGGTCATTCGCACCGAGAAGTCGCCGCTTCGCATCGCCTGCAATGCTTGAAGCAATTCCTGCGAGGGATTCGGCTTTCCATTCGCGTAGGGTTTGACTTTGGTACGACGCCGGGTAGACGGCGCAGCAGAGCCGAGATCACTCATGCCATTCCCCTCAAGAGCCAAGGGCACGCTCAAGCAGCGCGCACGCGAGTCAATTTTTCACCCGATAAAATCGTGCGAACGATCCCGAGGCAAGCGAAATACAATAGGAATTACAAATTGTTAGCGTAGTGGATTGGGGCGGAGGAAATTAATTCCGCTGTGGAGCAATTGTTCCCGCGACGAATTAAAATATCCATATCGCGACGCGATGCGATCCCGGCAGATCGTCGCGGCGCCTTTGAGGCTGGAACCGATGGCGCTGGCTGCTCCTGTTCCGGCTATTCCCGAGTTGAAGCCGTTGCCGTGCTGCGAACGGCGGTAACCTCACTGGCGCTTCGGGCTCGGCTTCCTTGGCGGCCGCGGGTTGCCGCCACTGACGGCCTGCGGATCGAATTTGCGGGTCACCTTGACGG
>JBAVEE010000281.1:0-2949 GCA_049587575.1 Bradyrhizobium sp. | reverse complement strand
ATACTCGCGTACCTCGCTGGCGAGACCGGCGATGTCCGCTGAGCGGATATAGGGCGGGTTCGACACGATCAGATCGAAGACGCCCGACAGCGCTGCCGCGTAGTCACAGGCGACGAAAGCCGCGCGCTGGGCGAACCCGAGACGAGCGGCGTTGCTGCTGGCGGTTTGCAGCGCCGCCAGGCTGATGTCGGTGCCGACACCGCAAGCCTCAGGTAGCTCGGACAACAGCGCCAGGAGAATCGCGCCTGACCCGGTGCCGATATCGGCGATGCGAAGCCGCTGCAGGGGAAGGTGCTCGGCACGCCATATTTCGAGGGTCAGTTCGACCACCGTTTCAGTATCCGGCCTCGGCACCAGCGTTGCGGCGGAGAGCAGCAAGGGCCGCCCCCAGAACTCCTTGAATCCGATGATGCGCGCGACCGGCTCTCCGGCGAGGCGCCGTTGCGTGAAGTCCGCAAGACGCTTCGATTCGTCCGGGGCGACGGGCCGCGCGGCGGCCGCGATCAGCCCGGTGTGATCGAGACCCAGCGCCGCGCCGGCCAGCATCCGCGCATCGAGCTCGGCGGCGTCGATGGATGCGGCTTTGAATCGTGCGGTGAGCCTGCGCCGTGCGGCGTCGACGGTCTGTCCGGTGAAGGAATCGGTCACGTGAATTCCGCAACAGTTTCAGCGTCGTCCCTGCGAAAGCGGGGAGGTGGATTCACACTCGAAGTGCAACACTTGGGCAAAAGACTCAGCCGGTGTTCTGAAGTCAAGGCATTTGCGCGGGGTGTTATTGTAGGCGGCGATAAGGCGGCGAAAACGGCTGGTTGAGAGCGTGGCGAGGTCGGTTTTGCGCGGGATAAAGCGGCGCATTCGTCCGATGGCGTTCTCGATGCCGCCTTTTTGCCAGGGCGCGTAAGGATCACAGAAGAAGGTGTCGATCGCCAGGCTATGGAGCGCGAGGTGGCGGGCGAACTCGGTGCCGTTATCGAAGGTTACGGTCTGACGGAGTGGTTGGGGCAGGCTGCCGAACAGATTGACGAGATGACGGGCGACGCCATGAGCCGCCTTGCTGGCCAAACGTATCGCGAGCAGGAGGCGGGACTTGCGTTCGTGCACAGTGAGGATCGCCTGACCGTATTTTGCGAACATCATCAGGTCGGCTTCCCAGTGACCGGAGGTGGCGCGATCGGAGACCTCGGCGGGCCGTTCTGCCACGGAAACACGGCCTTCAATGAAGTTCGGCGACCCCCCGCCCTTTCTGCCGCGGCAACCGCGCTTGCTCTTGCCACGGGGCAGATAGTGCCGCCAGCGATAGTCCTTGGTGCGGGCAAGCTGGGCGTAAATGAAGCGATAGATGCTCTCATAGGAGATCACCTTGCGCCGCTGCTCGCGTTTGAGCCGGCCGGCGATCTGCTCGGGCGACCACCCGCTTGCGAGCCGCTCAATAACGGCGGCTCGCAAACTCTCATCGCGTTCCAGACGCGAGCCCTTCCAGCGCCGTGCCCGGGTCTGCTGCTGGGCATAGCTGGGCTTGTAGCCCACCTGAGCGCCCAGATTGCGCTTTAGCTCCCGAGAAATCGTTGATGGCGAGCGATCCAGAGCTGCCGCGATTTGCCGCACCGAGCTGCCATTGGCAAAAAGCCGGGCAATCTCGCATCGATCGTCAAGGGAAAGCTGCTCGTAACTCCGCCCCATGGCAACACCTCCAACCGGAAGTGTTGCACTTCGTTTGTGAACTCGGGGGACCCATACGCTGCGGCTCCTCGTTTGGGAGACGCTGTTCGACGAATTTGGCGCAACAATTGACGGCTGTGGTTATGGGTCCCTGCTTTCGCAGGGACGACTGGCCGCGATTGCGGAACACTGCAGAAATCCATCATGACGTTTACTCTCGCACTCCACCGCTCAATGCAAGTTTTAGCAAATCCTGTGCCATCGCGCGCATCTTGCGCGTCCGGTTCCGATCGCCGAGAGACTCATGCGGTGCCTAATCCAGCGTCGCCAGCAATCCGGCCATCAGGCGGCCGCGCTCGGCGAGACTGTCGACCTCGATGTGCTCATTGAGCGTATGCGCATCGGCGCCGCGAACGCCGAGGCCGTCTAGCGTCGGGATTCCCATCGCGCCGGTAAAATTGCCGTCGGAGCCGCCGCCGGCGCTGCCGTGCGGAAGCTCGACGCCGATCGCCTTGGCGACGCCGCGCGCCTTTTCATACAGCGCCATGGTGCCGGCATCAGGTTCCCAAACCGGCCGCGTCACGCCGCGCGTGACGTTGAACGTAACGTCGTTCGAGGTGCCCGACAGCGCCAGCATGCGCTCGACGCCGCGATCGAGGTCGGCCTGGCGCTTGGCCATGCTCAGAGCTTCCGCCATGCAGGTGGTGGCGACGCAATTGACCCATTGGCCGCCATGCACGATGCCGACGCTGAAGGTGCAGTCGTCCGACGTCATGCCGTCGATGGCGAGGATCTGGCGCGCCATCTCGCGGATCGCCGATCGGCCCGAGGACAGCGTGGCGCCGGCATGGCTCGGCTTGCCGATGGCTTCCAGATTGAACCGTGCGATCGCGTAACGTCCGGTGACAACGCCGTTGTTCGGCCGGCCCGGCTCCGGCACCAGCACATATTTGTTGCGCGCGGCCTCGGCCTCGATGATGTCGCGCGCAGACGGCGTGCCGACCTCCTCGTCCGGCGTGAACAGCACGGTGATCGGCAGCGGCGTCGTGAAGGATGCGCGCGCCAGCTGCCGGATCGCTTCCAGCGCGAGGTAGTTGCCGCCCTTCATGTCGAAGATCCCGGGCCCGAAACATTTGTTGCCCTCGCGCCGCCAGTTCAGTCTTTCCAGCGTGCCGACGGGATGAACGGTGTCGAGATGCCCCGCGATCAGGATGCCGGGCTCGCCCTGTTTGGGATGCGGAAAGCGCGCCCGCACGCAGCCGCCGAAACCCTGCCTTCCGGCGATGCGCT
>JBAVEE010000280.1:0-2034 GCA_049587575.1 Bradyrhizobium sp. | reverse complement strand
TGAGTACCAGTACAGTTGCGTATTACAATTTCGCGGCGCCCAAACCCCGAAGATCAGCCCGGAAAGTCAGCGCGCAGAGTTTTCTCGCCAGCGCGGCGGTCACAGCTCTCGTGCTGGGCTGCGTCTGGACGGTCTATGCCAATATTTTCGCAGCCAGCCCCTATCCGCAGATCGGCGGCGCGAGTTTCGATGCGCCGGTGACGAGGCGTCCGGCGAATGTTGCCGTCCGCAGCGGGCCGCCGGTGGTCGACAACGCGCGAACGGCTCAGCTCGAACCGCAACCGCTGGTTTCCGCGCCCGCGGCCGTTCCGCCGGGTCCCTCGCTTTCGTTCGATGACCGGTTTGCGGCCGCAGCACCACAAGGCGTTGCGTCGGTCGCGCCGGCGGAAACATTGACGGTGGCGGATACTTCTCCGCAGGTTCACGCGCCGAAGCAGGCGGAAGCAGCGAAACCGAAGGACATTTCGCCGCCCGCGGGGCGGGTTCATATGGCCGCGATCACGCCGCCATCCCGGCCTGCCGAGCCCCGGCCCGCGAAGACGCCGGCGACGACGGTCCGCGACATGGCGCAGCGCGCCAAGGCCGCGGTGATGTCGCTCGCCTCGAACGAGAGGCAGACGATCGTCGAAAAACTCTGGGGCAAGCCGCAGCCGCATGCGCCGTCGCTGCTGTCGTTTGCGTCCGCCGATGCCAGCTTTACCGGCAGCCTCGGCCCGGCCCAGAATCCGGCGCTGGCGGGCAACACGCCGCGCTACGATCAATCGACCGCCGTCTACGATATTTCCGCGCACACGGTTTACCTGCCCGACGGCACAAAACTTGAGGCGCATTCCGGCCTTGGCTCGAAGCTCGATGATCCGAGCTCCGCCAACATCAGGATGCGGGGCGTGACGCCGCCGCATATCTATGAACTGACGCCGCGCGAGGCGCTGTTTCACGGCGTGCCGGCGTTGCGGCTGAATCCGATCGGCGGCGAGGAATCGATCTATGGGCGCAGCGGCCTGCTCGCGCATACCTTCATGCTCGGCCCCAACGGCGATTCCAACGGCTGCGTGTCGTTCCGCGATTACAACGCCTTCCTCAATGCCTACCGCAACCAGGGCATCAGGCGGCTCGCGGTCGTCGCACGGGTGGAGTGAGGCGCGGGCCCGCTAACCCATCCACGTGTTCCATCAAACAAAAACCCCGGCATCGCTGCCGGGGTTTTGCATTCTTAGTCGCTGGGCGAGGTCCCGGCTCTGCGGTGCACCGCTTCGCGCTGCACCGCGTCCGGGACGACTGCGTCGGATCAGAAATCCATGCCGCCCATGCCGCCGCCCGGGGGCATACCGCCGCCGCCGGCACCGGCGTTCTTCTTCGGCAGTTCGGCCACCATGGCTTCGGTGGTGATCAGCAGAGCCGCGACCGACGCCGCGTTCTGGATCGCCGCACGGACCACCTTGGTCGGGTCGATGATGCCCTTCTTGACGAGATCGCCGTATTCGCCGGTCTGCGAGTCGAAGCCGTAAGCATAGGCCTTGTTCTCGAGGATCTTGCCGACGATGACGGAGCCGTCCTCGCCTGCGTTGATCGCGATCTGGCGAGCCGGCCAGGACAGCGCCTTGCGCACGATCTCGACGCCGGTCTTCTGGTCGTCGTTCTTGGTGCGCAGGCCCTTGAGCTGCTCGGAGGCGCGCAGCAGCGCGACGCCGCCGCCCGGAACGATGCCTTCCTCGACGGCCGCACGGGTCGCATGCATCGCGTCATCAACGCGATCCTTGCGCTCCTTGACCTCGACCTCGGTCGCGCCGCCGACGCGGATCACCGCGACGCCGCCCGCGAGCTTGGCCAGACGCTCCTGCAGCTTCTCACGGTCGTAGTCCGAGGTGGTTTCCTCGATCTGCGCCTTGATCTGCGTGACGCGGGCTTCGATGTCGGCCTTCTTGCCGGCGCCGTTGACGATGGTGGTGTTCTCCTTGTCGATCATCACCTTCTTGGCGCGACCGAGCATGGCGAGCGTGACGTTCTCCATCTTGATGCCGAGATCTTCCGAGA
>JBAVEE010000279.1:0-5941 GCA_049587575.1 Bradyrhizobium sp. | reverse complement strand
CCGCGATGGTCGATGAAATCTCGGAGAGCTTTTCGATGGTGCCGCTGATCGCCTGGATGGCGTTCACCGACTCCTGCGTCGCCGCCTGGATGCCGCCGATCTGCTGGCCGATCTCGCCGGTCGCCTTCGCGGTCTGCTCGGCCAGCGCCTTCACTTCCGATGCCACGACCGCAAAGCCGCGGCCGGCCTCGCCGGCGCGCGCCGCCTCGATCGTGGCGTTGAGCGCCAGCAGATTGGTCTGTCCGGCGATGGTGTTGATCAGTTCTACGACGTCGCCGATGCGGGCGGCCGCCTTCGACAACTCGCCGACGCGATCATTGGTCTGGCGCGCCTGACCGACGGCCGCGTTGGCCATCCGCGCCGACTCCTGGACCTGACGGCTGATCTCGTTGACCGAGGAAGTCAGTTCCTGGTTTGCCGAGGCCACCGACTGCACGTTACGGTTCAGTCGGTCGATGTCTGCGGAATTGACGAGCTGCGCAATGAAGCGACATCCGAAACGACGGCACGCCCATGGACCTGACTAGCCGAGCGTTTCCGACACCAGACTGATTCTGAATACGGGCTTTTTGGTCTCGTCGAGCAGCTCCATATGCCATTCGGCGTTTTGCTTCAGGCTGCGAGAAATGCCGCCGACAAGGTTGGCGCAGACCCTGGTCATCTCGGCCCAGGCGGCCTCGCGACTCTCGAACTCGGTTGCCTGGTCGGAAGCCCCGGAATAACGACCGTGACGAATTCGGAAAAAGTATTGCGGCATTTTTTGAACCCATGCGTGCTGGGCCCCCCACAGCCTGTTGATTTTCGGCGAACTTGAGCGACAGTCGCTACCAAGGCATGAAGATGTCGGCCCGTGTGACTACGGTCAGGCACGCGTCGCGTCCGCCGACCGTCCCGCCCGGGAATTGTCGATCCAGGAATTTTCGAGGGAGTTTGTGTGCAGCTGCCGCCGCCGGCACCGATCAGTCGGTGGAGCGACGCAGCTCCAGGGTGCTTTCCGGTTTTGCCGGCTCCGGCTTCGCCTCGGACCTAACCGGCTCGATCTTGGCGCTCTCGACCGGCGGGGTCTCGGCGCGCGCCGATACGTCTACCGAGCCGGTCCGCTCCGGCGGGTGCAACGAACGGGGATGGGCCACCGCCCGTGCCAGCAGCATCTGCGCCGCGCCCTGATGATGGAAATCGCAATAGGCGAAGCCCATGCCCGAGACCGATCCGCGGAAGCTGCGCTCGTCTCTCTTGTCGAGATTGAAACAGGGCTCGAACGGAATGCCCTTGATGGACGCACAGACGGCCTGGCCGCGGATCTGAAGCGTGTTGCCCGGCAGCCGCAGATGACGAATGGGACCGGCGCCCGAGAATTGCACCGCGCCCGTCGCACCCAGATCGTCGAGCACCCGGCCTGCGCCGCGCGTGCCGTCAAAACAGGTAAAGGCGAAGACCTTGCCAGATACGAACCTGCGGGCCTCCTCGGCATTCATCTGCCCGGCCAATGCCGGCGCTATCGCCGCGCCGGCCACCACCGCCCCCAACACGAAACGCGCAAGCATGCTGTAACTCCAACTTGACCCCGAGCGCGGGCAACGCCTGATGCCTCTTTACCCGCTGCTTACCATACCAACCGTGGCAACATTGGAGCAGCTTGGTTGGTAAAGTCTGAACGCCGTCAGACAATTTTTACCACGATTCGACCGCGAACCTGCCCGGCAAGGATCCTGGCACCGGCCTCGATGACCTGGCCGAGGCCAATTTCATGAGTAATTTCAGCCAGTTTTCCGGAATCCAGATCGCTGGCGAGCCGGGTCCAGGCGGTCTTTCGCAGCTCAATCGGGCACATCACGGAATCGATACCCAACAGACACACCCCGCGCAAAATGAACGGCGCCACCGAGGACGGCAGGTCCATGCCGCCGGCAAGCCCACATGCGGCGATGGCGCCCCGGTATTTCGTCATCGATAAAAGATTGGCCAGCGTGGTCGAGCCGACGCTGTCGACCCCGCCCGCCCAGCGCTCCCTGGCCAAAGGCTTGGCCGGCCCGGTGAGTTCGCTGCGATCGATCACTTCGGCCGCGCCGAGATCCCGGAGATATCCGGCCTCCGACAGCCGGCCGGTCGATGCGATGACGTGGTAACCGAGCTTCGAAAGCACCGCGATCGCAACCGAGCCGACACCGCCGGCGGCGCCGGTGACCACAACGGGACCGCGCGCGGGGGCAAGACCATGCTGTTCCAGCGCGAGCACCGCCAGCATCGCGGTGTAGCCGGCGGTGCCGATCGCCATGGCGTCGCGCGCCGACATGCCTTCCGGCAGGCGTACCAGCCAGTCGCCCGGGACACGGGCTTTCTCCGCGTAGGCGCCGAGATGGGTTTCACCCATGCCCCAGCCGTTGCAGATCACCCGGTCGCCGGCCTTCCATTGCGGATGCGACGACTTCTCGACCATGCCCGCAAAATCGATGCCCGCGATCATCGGAAAACGCCGCACCACCGGCGCCTTGCCGGTGACGGCAAGGCCGTCCTTGTAGTTCAGCGTCGACCATTCGACCCGCACGGTGACGTCGCCCTCCATCAATTCGGCCTCGTCGAACTGAGTGAGCGCGGCGGCGGTGCCTTTCTCCGCCTTGTCGATCCTGATGGCTTTGAACGTTCCCAACGCAACCTCCCGGTTTTATCCGTCGAGGATGTTTAGAGCATGATCCGGAAAAGTGGAAACCGGTTTTCCGAAAAGATCATGCTTCAAACAGCAGGGATCAGGCCGGCAGCGCAACCGGGCGCGTGACCGGCGCCTCGACGATCGGCAGGTTGATCAGCGCCGACAGCACGCCGAACAGGACCGAAAGCCACCAGATCGGCGTATACGAGCTGAATTTCTCGAACGCGATACCGCCGAGCCACACGCCGAGAAAGCCGCCGACCTGATGGCTGACGAAGGCAAAACCATACAGCGTCGCGAACCAGCGGGTGCCGAACATCAGCGCCACCAGCGCCGAGGTCGGCGGTACCGTCGACAGCCAGGTCAAGCCGCTGATCGCGCCGAACGCGATTGCCGAGAAAGTCGTGATCGGAAACGAGATGAAGGCGACGATCGAGAGCGCGCGCGTAAAATAGATCGCCGACAGGATATAGCGCTTCGGAACCCTGCTCTGTAGCCAGCCGACGCTGAGCGAGCCGATGATGTTGAACAGGCCGATCGCCGCGATCACCCAGCCGCCGGTCGATGCCGACAAGCCTTGATCGACGAGATAGGCCGGCAGGTGCACCGTGATGAAAGCCAGCTGAAAGCCGCAGGTAAAGAAGCCGAGCACCAACAGCACATAGGAGCGGTGGCCGAACGCTTCCGCCAGCGCGGTCTTGAACGATTGCTGATCGGCGACAGGCACATTGGCCGGGGCTGCGGGCGGAGTAGCCAGCGCGAGCGACAGCGGCACGATCAGCAGCATCAGTGCGGCGAACACCATCAGCGCCGCCTGCCAGCCGAAATTGTCGATCAGCGCCACGCCGAACGGCGCAAACAGGAATTGCCCGAACGAACCGGCGGCGGTGCCGGCGCCGAGCGCGATGCCGCGCCGCTCCGGCGGCAGCAGCTTGCTGAAGGCGGACAGAACCAGATTGAACGAGCAGCCGGACAATCCAAACCCGATCAGGACGCCAGCGCCGAGATCAAGCGACAGCGGGGTCGCGGCATAGCGCATCAAGACCAGACCGGCGGCATAAAGCAGGGCGCCGACGGCGATCACACGCAATGCGCCGAACCGGTCGGCGATCGCGCCGGCGATCGGCTGGCCCAATCCCCACAGCAAATTCTGCAGGGCCAGCGCCAGGCCGAAGACGTCGCGCCCCCAGGCGAGCTCGCGGCTGATCGGCTGAATGAAGAAACCAAGGCTCGCCCGCGGCCCGAAGCTCAACAGGGCGATCGCGCAACCGCAGATGATGACGACGAGCGGCGTCCGCCAGGCACCGGAGTTCGGTCGAAGGTTCTCTGTGGTTACAGCCATGGCATTCCCCGATGCTCGGACCCGGACCAGGTTCGGTCGAAAGCGCTGCATGGATTAATGCATTCGCATGGAAATCCCAAGGGCAGTGCCCTCGTTGCAGGGCAGCCCTGCAAAATCGGCGAGTACTGCTTTGGCCCGGGTCGTTCCGGCGAACGCCGCGCGCGCCTACGCCGAGACAACGGAATTTGAGGAAGTGACTGCCGATCAATATTATTGCGACAATAACGGCGGTGGGTATGAGCGCCATTCGCCGGGGCGAGGCATCGAGAGCGCTACCGCTTCGCGCTGGCCTGCTCGGCTGAACTTTGTGCGGCCTCGGCGAGCTTGGCCGATATTGCCGCGGTTTCGGCCGGCGTTCCCCAGCTCGGGGCCTCGCTGCCGTCGCCCCATGCGCGCGGCCGGTAGAAGGTATGCACGCCGAACTTGTACATCTTCTTCATTTCGCTCACCCAGGACGGCCGCACCCAATAGGCGTGGTAGTGCGTCGACTTGCCGACTTCCGGCAGCCAGAGCTGGCCGTCGAGCATCGCCTTCGCGATCTTCCTGGCGCGGTCCCACATGTCAGGCTCGCGCACGACATCGGCCACGTTGTCGCAGGCGAAGGTGAACTGGCACGCCAAATGGTGGTGCTTGTTCTGGTAGACCACGCCGCACACCGTGGTGGGATAAAAACCGGAGAAAGCGCGGTTCATCACCACCTGCGCCACCGCAATCTGGCCGCGCACGGCTTCGCCGCGGGCTTCGAAATAGACGGCCTCCGCCAGGCATTTCTCCGATTTGGCGCGCGTCTTCTCGTCGAACAGGCCGAGGCGCTCGGCCGGTGTCTTGGCGCGCTGGTTATCCGAATTGACTTCGCCCTTGGCGGCAACGCTCTCACCGCTTTCGGCGGTCCTGGAAGGCTCGTCGGCGGCCGTGGGCAGCGAGGCCATCACCTTCAAGTCGGGATCGGCAGCGCCACCCGGCATCACGACGACCGGTTCTTCGCCGGGCTGCCAGCGTTCGATGCTCTCGACCGGCGCGCCGAGCGAGTTGCTTCCGAAGAACAGGCTCGCGGTCTTCACCGAAAACCCGTCGTGCGACCGGCCGGGCTCGAGCGGGATCGAGACGGCATCGGGCGCCATCTTCAAGTCGTCGAGCGGCCGGGCCTCAAGCGACATCGAAACATCGTATTGCGAAAGCGGCGGAGCGCTCAACGCCTCCGCAAGTTCCGGATCGAGCGGGGCGGGTTCGCTGGACGGCGCCGCGCCGGCGGTCTTGGCGCCGATGACCGATGCGTTCGATGTCGCCGGATCCTCGCTTGCCGGCGCGGTGTTGGCGGGCGACGCCGTCTCGGGCGGAACAACGACGAGGCGGTCGCCCTTGAGGGTACGATCGACCTTGGGGAAATCGGACGCCTGATAGCGCGGCGGCGCCTGTGCGATGGGATTGCGCGTCACCGAACCGGTGATGTCGATGCCCTGGTTATCGAGATGGGCCAGCCGATAGGTTGCGGATTGCGGGGCGGACGTTCCGATCGGGCGCCCGAAGCTGTACGTGGCGAGCTGGATGGAGCTGGCGGCGGAGAACACGCGGCTTTGCCAGCGTTCGGCGACGCCCGGCTGCCGCGCCAGCAGCGATGCGATATCCTGATATCCGACTTCTGTCGGGGTCAATGCGAAGACGCAAAGACCAAGGCCGAAGAACGCGAAACGCGCGCCCTTCGGCCGGTTACGCCATTGCAACATCTGTTTGCTCACGCAACGCAACACTACGCACACGCGATCGAACCCAGTACATCCGTGCAATTCGATCTTTTTTGGTGGTATCTAATTTAGGTTGCGAGGGAGTTAATCGGCGTTGCGCGCGGGACACACTCAATCATTTACCGATCATGCGCCGATCACGTCGAAGACCTTGGTAAACAGGCGATCGAGTAAAGTGGTAAATATCGCGTCAACGAAAATGATGAAAAT
>JBAVEE010000278.1:0-1884 GCA_049587575.1 Bradyrhizobium sp. | reverse complement strand
CCGTGACGTCGGCGAACCAGACCATCTGCCGCGGCTCGGCGCATTCGTTGTCGATCGCCTCATCGACGATCATGACAATGTCGCGGCTCTTGCCGTCCTTGTCGTGAGCAAATTCGGCGATCGGCATTTTCAGCATCGGAAACGTGGTGTGGGCGCCGTTGAAGGCCGACATCGCCAGCCGCGAGATCTCCGGATAGCGCAGGTTGTCCGGCGTCGGCTCCTTCGGCCCCTTGAGCAGCTTGTCGCGATCGACGATCTGCAGGAAGCCGCCCTTGTCGGTGCCGTAGCCGAAATACACCCGGTTGCCTTCCGGCCCGGTTGAGATCGCCCCGTGCAACTCGGTCGGTACCGCGCCGGTCGAACCCGGCTCCTGGCCCGGCAGGCCGAAGTCCCGGATTTTTACCGGATGGGCGGGATCGGAGAGGTCATAGACCTGGGTCATGCGGCGCGTGCGCCAGTCGGGCGCGCCCGACACCAGGTAAGCGATCCCGGTGTTGCATTCCCACCAGTTCTTGTGCGTGTCTTTCAGGCCCTCGCCGATATGGCTGACGAGAACGGGATTGGAGGGATCGGCGACATTCCAGATCTCATGCCCCGAACTGCCGACCGCGCGCAGCATGTAGACCGCATTCGGGTCGCCCTTGGGCAGTTGCTTGCCGTCGCAGACGCGCACCATCTGCGCGCCGCCGCTCTCATATTTTCCTTCCTGACCGGGAATGTGGTGCAGATATCGGGGATGGGCGGGATCGGTGACGTCGACGATCGAGGTGCCGTTCGGCTCGGCCTTGCCGGTCATCGGATTGACCGGATCGGGGATCTCGTCGGTTCCGCCGTGATGACCGATATAGGCGATCCAGCGGTCGCCCTGGTGATGGATGGTCGGCTGATAGGCGCTGCGGGCCTGCAGGTCGTTGTACCCGACCAGTTTCATGTTGGAGGCTTCGGGCGGAGCCCCGATCACCTGCTGCTGGGCATGAGCGCCGCCGCCGCAGGCCAGAACACAAACGGAAACGAACAACGCAAATTTCACTTCAAGTCTTACCAAGCCTATCATGCTCTTCCATCCCGACGGTTGAAACCAATCTTCGTTGGCTGGCGGCTACATAGCACGCCGAAACGCATTTTGCGAAAACACGCCCTTGACATGCAACCATTTGGTTGCCTATTATCCCCGCCATGGATGAAGTCTTCAAAGCGCTGGCCGATGCATCGAGAAGGTCGCTGCTCGACAGGCTTCATTCCAAAAACGGACAGACCCTGAACGAGCTCTGCGACGGCCTTGCCATGACGCGGCAGGCCGTGACCAAGCACCTTGTGATCCTCGAAGCGGCCAACCTCGTCACCACCTTCCGGCACGGCCGCGAGAAGCTGCACTACCTCAACCCGGTGCCGATCCATCAGATCGGCGAGCGGTGGATCAGGAAATTCGAGCGCGGCAAGCTCACCGCGCTCAGCGAATTGAAACGACAACTGGAGAAGCGCGATGAGTAAACCGGAATTCGTCTACACCACCTATATCGAGACCTCGGCGGAAAGGCTCTGGCAGTCGCTGACCGACGGCGACTTCACCGAGCGCTACTGGTTCGGCCACCGCGTCACCTCCAACTGGAAGGTCGGATCGCCCTATCGGTTCACCCACCCGGAAAGGCCGTCGCCCAAGGGCAAGGTCTTGATGTCGGATCCGCCGAGGAAGCTCGCCTATACCTGGGAAGCCTGCTCCGACGAGTTGAAGCATGAACGAATCTCGCGCGTGACTTTCGATCTCGAGCCGCGCGGCCATGTCGTCAAATTGACGATCACGCATGACGACCTTGACGAAGGCGGCAAGACCTTCCTCGGCATTTCGGAAGGCTGGCCGATGGTGATCGCGAGCCTGAAGAGCAT
>JBAVEE010000277.1:0-1654 GCA_049587575.1 Bradyrhizobium sp. | reverse complement strand
CGGATCGAGTGAACAGCGCCGCGCTTCATGCACCCCTTTTAATGGACGGGATTTACCCGGTAAAAACGTTCATCGTTTATTCCGAGACATGCGAATTACCAAAACATCGACCATCGGCAAATTGGTGTCAGGTTCATGTAAGCTTGGACCTCTATTTTCCCAAATCGGTGTGGATTCCCACCTGATATCTTGATCATGCGCGCCGTTCTCAGCGACGCGTTTGAGAGAGGCCCCGCCCGGTGATTCTCACCGGGCGGGGCTCTTTATTGATCGATTCCAGTTGCCGATTTCGCATTCGCAGGTGGCTGAGAGCCCGGAGATCGAAATGTTTTTGCGTGTTGGTTGCCTCGATAGATAGCTTCGTGCGGTCCCGGCTGGAGTTTAGGAAATGCAGACGCGATGTCCGAAATGTACCACGGTGGTGAGATCAAATGGCACCAAATGGGAAATCCTGAATGGTGCTTGCCCGGAACTGTCGGGGACCGAGTGGAAGAATAATCCAGAATTTTGCCCAATACTCTCGCAGGTGGCGGAGCCTGAAGTCGTTTTGCCTGGCGTGATAAACCGCGCGACCGTTCAGGCAGAAATTGAGCGAATTGGGGTCGTAAAGGTGCGCTCATGACCACATCCAGCGCGTTCGCGCAGCTCATCCGTTTTCATTGGCGAACGGATGCTCAACGGTTTACCGGCGCACACGCATGATTTGCGGGTTCTGATCGAGCCGCGTCTGCGCGGCCTCGACAACGGTTCGTGTTCCCAGCGTTTGTTGCGGCGCTCGTTGGACGTTGTGCACTGATCCTTTCCACGGTCGCACGGGTCGCCTGCATCGCGTCATCAAGGCGGTCCGCCGCGGTAAGCGCTACGTTGTGGAACACGCTAACGGCAGGTGCCCCCGGAATTAACTGATCACTAACCGGCATTGATAACCTGCCCTCCATTTTCGCATTGTATCTTTGCGTTTGGGGAGCGTCAAAATGCGAAAATGCTTTTTGCGGATGTGGGCTGGCATCGGTACCGGCCGAATGCCGGCTGACAATATCGATCAGACCGACGCCGACGCTCCGGTTCGACGGGGGCCAATCCGTTGGCTCATTATATGCGGCGTGCTGCTGATCGCGGCGATTGTCATCGGCACTGCGATAACGGTGAGTAAATTTCGCGAGCGAGCGCTGGCCAACAGTGAACGCGAATTGGAAAACACCCTGCTGTTGCTCACCCGGCACTTCCATGAACAGCTTGAACAGTTGGATCTCGCTCAAGAACAACTTGCCGAAGATATCAATCTGGCAGGGATTACTTCCGGCAAGGATCTTGAGCACCAGATGTCCGGTCAGGACGTGCACCGTATGCTTAAGGCCAAGATCGGCGCGTTACCCTTTGTGAGCACTCTCAACCTTGTCGGTTCAGACGGAAAACTGATTAATTTTACCCACTTATGGCCGGCCCCACCCCTTACTGACGCCGGCCGGGATTATTTCAAAGCGCTCAAATCTGACCCTCAACGTACAACGGTTTTGAGCGATCCGGTAAAAAGCCGAATCGCGGGCACTTGGACGGTTAAATTGGCTCGTAAGGTAAGCGCGCCGAATGGCGCCTTCCTGGGTCTCATTGTTGGAACCATACAGCTGTCCCAGTTCGAAAACTTCTTTTCGTC
>JBAVEE010000276.1:0-14246 GCA_049587575.1 Bradyrhizobium sp. | reverse complement strand
TCGCGAGCGCATCGATGACGCGGTTGCGAATGTGATCGTCGTCCGCGGTCGGATCGGGGAAGTCGCGGGCGAGGCTTGCTACGGCCTGTAACAGGTTGGCGCGCGAAACGATGCCGACGACCTTGTCTCCGCTCATCACCGGCAGACGTTTGACGTTGTTTTTTTCCATCATCGCCACGATCTCCTCGAGCGGGGTTTCTTCGCTGATTGTGAGGAGAGGTTCCGTCGTCATGATCTCGGAAATCTTGCGGCCGTGTTCGCGAACGAAATCGGTTGCCGCCTTGCCCGGGCCCAGAATGAATTTCAGGAACTGGCCCCGCTTGCGCTGCGTGCCGATTTCGCTGCGGCGAATGAAATCGCCCTCCGAGATGATACCGACGAGCTTTCCTGTGGCGTCGACCACCGGAAGTCCGCTGACGTGCTTCTGCAGCATGGTATTCGCGGCATCTACGATCGGGGTGTCTGGCGTAACGGTGATGACCGGCCGGGTCATGATCTGATGGGCGCGCATGGGAGGCCTCCGAAGGACTTGGGATTGAACCGATATTTGACACACTAAGCCGGCTGCAGCGGCGCGATTTGACGCAGGTCAAGGGCAGCAGGCGGGCCGGTTGATGCAGCTCAATGTCGGCCCGGGAATGAAGCCGTATGCTGTTTTTGACCGAAAAACAGGAGGTCGTTATGCCGGAGCTTTCCGAGCTTGTTACCCCTATTGTGGAGCCTTTGGCAGCCGACGCCGTGGCGCGATTTACCAAAGCGAACAAGAACGCTCTGGATTTCATGATGGGCGCGCAAAAGATGATGTTCGAGGAAATGGTATTCGCCGGCAATGAGCTGCTCGATCGGGCGCGAACCGAGACGCACCTGGCGTCCGAATTCATCTCGAAAATGGCCGGATCGCATTCGGTCAAGGATCTGAAAACGATGGGCCGGGAATGTGCCCAGCACCAGATCGACTTCATCCGTCGCGACAGTGAGCGGCTTTTCAAGCATGGTGAACGGATGCTCGAAACCACCTCGAAGCTGCTGGCAAACCGGCCGCAACCCTGATTCGTCCTCGGACTGTCATGGATGGGCAGTCCACATATTCGGCAGATGTGAAAGAGACCGATTCCATGGCATCGATATCGAGCCTGCCAAAGCCTGAAACGCCGCGGTTGCCGTGTCCCGCCCATGCCGCAGGCTATGGTGAACAGGCCGTGGTCCCGGGCGAGCCTCCCCCCGGGCCTGGGTCCGATGCTCACCAGGACCAGCAGTCCGAGCCCTATCCGGCCGACCGCGCGTTCCACGCCATGCTGGCGAACCTGACCGGCGGCGTGTCGCCGGTTGCCCTGTCGCTTGCCTATATCGATTGGGCCTCGCATCTGGTGGCGGCGCCGCAGCGGCAAGTCGAGATCGCCCAGGACGCGCTGCGCAGCACGCGCCAGTTCCTCGAAGCCGCGTCTCATTTTTTCTCGCCCGGTCAGGGGCCATGGGCCCTGATCAAGCCACTGCCTCAGGACCGGCGCTTTGCAAAGCCCGAGTGGGAAAATCCTCCGTTCAATCTGCTCGCGCAGGCCTTTCTCCTAAGGGAGCAGTGGTGGCGCAAGGCGACCACGGGTGTGCGCGGCGTGTCACCGCAAAACGAGTCGATCGTCGAGTTCTCGGTGCGGCAGCTGCTCGACATGTTCGCGCCGTCCAATTTTGCCGCCACCAATCCGGAAGTGCTGCAGAAGGCGCTGCAGAGCGGCGGCGCGAATTTCGTGTCGGGCTGGCAGAATTGGTGCAGCGACCTGCGGCAGCTCTCCTCCGGCGGGCCAACGGGCGACAAGGAGTTCGTGGTCGGCAAGACCGTGGCGACTTCGCGCGGCAAGGTCGTCTACCGCAACGAACTCATCGAGCTGATCCAGTATTATCCGTCGACCGGCAAGGTGCATCCGGAACCGATCCTGGTCGTGCCGGCCTGGATCATGAAATACTACATCCTCGACCTTTCGCCGCATAATTCGCTGGTGAAGTTTCTGACCGGGCAGGGCTTCACCGTCTTCATGATCTCCTGGCGAAATCCGGATGCCGCCGATCGCGACATCGCCTTCGACGACTATCGCAGGCTTGGCGTGGAAGCTGCGGTCGCAACCATCGGAGAGATATTGCCGGGCCGCGGAATCCATGCGCTCGGCTACTGCCTTGGCGGCACGTTGCTGTCGATCGCTGCTGCCAAAATGGGACGGAACGGTCCGTTCAAGACGATAACCTTGCTTGCGGCGCAAACCGATTTCACGGAGGCCGGCGAGCTGACCTTGTTCATCAATGAAAGTCAGGTGGCGTTTCTGGAAGACATGATGTGGGAGCGCGGCGTCCTCGAGACCCCGCAAATGGCCGGGGCCTTCCAGTTGCTGCGCTCGAACGACCTGATCTGGTCCCGGATCGCGCATGACTATCTGATGGGGGAACGGGCGCCGCCGAGCGACTTGATGGCCTGGAACGCCGACGCCACCCGCCTGCCATACCGGATGCATTCGGAATATCTGCGCAGGCTGTTCCTCCACAATGACCTCGCCGAGGGCCGCTATCTCGTGGAGGGCAAGCCCATTGTGCTGTCGGACATCCACGCGCCGATGTTCGTGGTCGGGACGGTGCACGACCATGTGGCGCCCTGGAAGTCCACCTACAAGATTCATTATCAGGTGGACGCCGACGTCACGTTCCTCTTGACCAGCGGCGGCCACAATGCGGGCATTGTTGCGCCGCCGGGCGAGGAGGGCCATTTCTATCAGGTCAAAACCAAACCTGAAGATGCCCCCTATGTCGGTCCCGACGAATGGCTGAAGGCCGCGCCGCGGACGGAGGGGTCATGGTGGCCGGAATGGACGAGATGGCTCACGGCGCAATCCGGCGAGCCGGGCGAGCCGCCGCGGATGGGCATTGGGCCGGCCGATGGCGATAGCCTGCCCGACGCGCCCGGCGACTACGTCCACCACTGAGCCAATAGCGTTTTCGAGCGAAACATGCCCTCGGGCTTCATCCGGGGCGGAAACCGGTTTGCATAAAGAAAACGCGTCAAAACAAAAACTAGATTCGGAACGGCCTCAGCTCGGCGAGCTTCTCGTAGGCTGCGACCGCCGTGCGTATCAGGTGCCGCTCGCGCTTCCGACCGAGAAACGCCTGGGATTCCCGGACGCCGCCTTGTCCGAGAGCAGCTGCAAGCGATCGGAACCTGGCATCGTCATTCAACTGTCCGAGAGACTTCTGCGCCTTGCGCAGAGCCTTCAGCGTCGCTTGTTGCCTCGAAATTTCGCCACCTGAAACGAGGTCCGCGACGGATTCGATGGCATAGGTGAGCTTCTTGTTCAGCAGACGCAGCCGGTGTCGCTTCTTGGCGTCCAGTTCCGGCAACCCGCGGCTCCTCTTGATCAGTTTTTCCCGCCACCGCATCAGTTTGCGCGCGCTGTATTCGGACACCGGACAAGCGCGCTCTTTGGCGGCTTGCATTTCCTTCTTTGTCGACCAGGAGCCTCGCTCGATCCAACGGGAGATGCTCTTGACCATTGCCCGATACCTGGCGGAGTGCAGGACCCGCGTCAGATGCTGTTGGCTCTCGGCGCGCTCCCGGCTCCACGATCGAAAAGCCGGCTGCGGATACCGCTTGCCGGTTGCCTTCAGCCATCCGATCGCGACATCGAGGTCACGCACGACACCGAGGTGGGCGTTGAGCCATTTCAATTCCTCCCTTAGCCGCGTCCGTTGCGGGCCGGCAATCATTGGCGAAAAGAAGGCTATGGCTGTCCGGAGCCGTGTGAGCGCGATGCGCATCTGGTGTAAGGCGTCAGGGTCGCCGGCGCAGGTCGCCCCATGATTTGCGGTCAAATCGTTGAGGTAGCGGCTCGCCACGATCCTGAATGCGGTGTCGCACCCCATCGCGGCGTTGAGCCGCGGCGCCGGGCGGTGCCGCTGCTTTCGCTCGGCGCGGTCGGCGCCCTGACTTGCTGGTTTCGTTAATGCCGGCAACCCCATCGGAATAAACTGCTCCGTCGCAATCTGCTTGGCAACCACCGGTGAAAGAAACTTGGGGCTGTTCTTAGGGGGACGATAACAGCTGCGTGACCCGGGGCAGGCATCGCTCCAGGGTCTGCTCCGGCGTTCCCGATGCGTCTACCACCGCCCAATCGATCGTTCCGACGTCATATTTCTCCTGAAGTCCGGCAATCTCGGGCGTGGCGTCGGATGCATCGCCTTCTCGGCGGCCGACGCGTTGCCGTCTGGTCGCAAGGTCGGTCACCAGAAAGAACCCGGAAAACCGGACATTCAGTTTGCGCGCCGCGTCAGAGATCGCGGCTCGCTCCGCTCGATCTGCGAATACGGCATCGACGACGACGGAATGGCCCTGGATGAGAACTCGCGACGCGCGTTCAACGAGGGTTTGGTAGATTTTCTCGGTCACCTCCGGCCGGTAGGCATTTTCCGGAAGCCGATCAGATTCCCTGATCTGGAAATGCTGCTTCCGCAGCACGTCCGTGCGCAACACGACGGCGCCGGGCTGGGGCAGCACGGCGGGGGCGAGCGCCCGCGCCAGTACCGACTTTCCGGTTCCGGACAGTCCCCCGACAGCCACCAGCGTCGGCGCCGGCGGGCGGATCGTCCTTTGCGCAAGCTCGAAATAGGCCCGCGACGACCGCATGACCTCCGCCGTTTCGCGAGAATCGCGATCGATCCGGGCCAGCAGCACATGGGCGCGGATCGCCGACCGCAGCGACATGAACAGGGGAAGGGCGGCAAGCGCATCGAGATTCTCGAGCGGTGTCATCCCGAGATACCGGTTGAGAAGGGCGTTGGCGGCAGCCGGCCGGTCATAGCGGATAAAATCCATGATCGTGAAAGCAAGATCGTAGAGCACGTCGACCGATGCGATAACGGGATCGAACTCGATCGCATCGAACAGCACGGGCTGACCGCCGATCAGCACGATATTCGCCAGATGCAGGTCGCCATGACAACGCCGCACATATCCCTGCCGGCCGCGTTGCTCCAGCAATTCGCGAAGTCGGGAAAACGCGGCGAGGGATTCCTGCCGGAGATCATCGATGTCTTCAGCCGGAAAGCAGGCCGCTTCCCGGAATGCCGCGGTGTTTCCCTCGATGATGCCGGGAATCGAATGGATCCAGGAATCCGCCGCTGCAAGCGGAGCGCTGCGGTGGGAGGCCGCGATCGCCTCCGCTGTAGCGTCGACGAGGGCCGTATCGAGCGGACCGGATTCGGCCAGATGATCGAGGGTTTGGCGTTCGTCGAAGCGGGTCATTTCAATTGCGAATTCGACCGGCGCACCTGGCCCGTCGATCTCGAGCGACCCATCGTCGCGTTGCGTGATCGGGACGACGCGGCGATAGATCTGCGGGGCGAATCGACGGTTGATTTCGATCTCTTCGTCGCAGGCGGCTTTCCGCTTCTCGAGCGTCGAATAATCCAGGAACGGAAAACGCACGGCGCGCTTGATTTTCAGAGCGCGACCGCCCTCGAGAAAAACCGATGCCCCGTGGGTGTCGATCCGATGGACGTCTGGATGCCTTGCGGGGTCCGCCAGAAAGGCGAACACACGCTCCTGCATGCGGGACTCGGCCGGGATTGAAATTGCCATGCGCCGATCGGCCTTAGGGCTTGAGGACCGCTGCGCCGAGGATTTGTCCCGTCCGCAGTTTGTTCAGGACGTCGTTGGCGTCCGCAAGCGGAAACGCCGTCGTTTGCGTGCGGATTCCGGCAAGTGGCGCAATCTTCAGGAAATCCAGTCCGTCCTGGCGCGTGAGGTTGGCCACCGAAACCAGTTGCCGCTCTTCCCACAGGAGATCGTAAGCAAAGCCCGGGATATCGCTCATGTGAATTCCCGCGCATACCACCCTGCCGCCCTTGCGCACCGCGCGCAATGCCGCGGGCACCAATTCTCCGGCGGGAGCGTAGATGATCGCGGCGTCGAGCGGAACGTCGGGCCGTTGATCCGACGCGCCGGCCCATACGGCGCCCAATTTACGGGCAAAATCCTGCGACGCGAGGTCGCCGGATCGCGTGAAGGCGTAAACCGAGCGGCCCTGCCAGCGGGCGATCTGGGCGACGATATGGCCGGCCGCGCCGAATCCGTAGATGCCGAGCCGGCCGGCGTCTCCCGCCATCACCAGCGACCGCCAGCCGATCAGGCCGGCGCACAACAACGGCGCGATCGAGACGTCATCGCCGTCTTCGCCGAGCGGGAAGGCATAGCGGGCGTCGGCGATGGTGTGCGTGGCGAAGCCGCCGTCCCGCGTATAGCCGGTGAACAGCGGATGGTCGCAGAGGTTTTCCATGCCATCCTTGCAGAAGCGGCAGACGCCGCAGGTATATCCAAGCCAGGGGACTCCGACGCGGTCGCCGATCCGGTGGGTGGTGACGTTACGGCCAAGCAGGTCGACACGGCCGACGATTTCGTGGCCCGGGATCACCGGATATTTGATCCCGGGAAGTTCGGCATCGACGACATGGAGGTCGGTCCGGCATACGCCGCACGCGCTCACCTCGACGCGAATTTGACCGTCGCCGGGAAGTGGATCCGCCCGCTCCTGCATCTGCAGGGGCGCGCCCGGCGCCGGCAACACCATCGCACGCATCCACGCTTCTCCACACAACCGGCATCCGCCGAGAGCATTCCAATACCAAGTATATCAGCAAGCCAGCCAGGTTTTGACCTCAATCAAGGCCATTCAGATGGCGGGCCCGGCAGCGGCGACCGGTCTAATTTGACCGAGATCAACAAGCTGTTCCGGCAACGCCCTACGGTGATCAGTCAAGGAGAGAGCCTATGGCGATCAAGGACATTCTCTTGCCGCTGGTCGGAGAACCCAACGCCGCGGCGATTGCCGCAATCGAGAAATGCATGGCGGTGGCCGGCGATTTCGGCGCCCGGGTCACCGCGATGGCGGTTGAAGAGGACCTGTTGGTCCGGCCGAAGGTCGTGATCTCGTCAGATATCGAAAATGCTGCGGAGGCGGTCGCGGTGCGCAGCGTCTCGGATGCGCGCGGACTCTTGAAGGCGTTCGACGCCGCGGCGAACCGCTTTGCTGTTCGTAACGAGCAGAAGCTTACCCGGCTGGGCGCGGCGGACATTCCGGGCAATTTCGTCGAGCCTGCACGGCTCGCGGATTTGTCGATGGTTCCGATCAAGCCAAATGACGGCCAATCGGAAGAGGTCGCAGAGCGGCTGATATTTGAGTCCGGCCGGCCGATCCTGATACTCCCGGAGGAAAGCGCCGGCGATTTGCCCGTCGTGTTCGATCGTGTCATGATTGCATGGGATCACACCGCGCCGGCCGCGCGCGCTGTCGCCGATGCATTGCCGTTGCTTGAGGACGCCGCCGACGTGCGCGTCGTTACCGCAACCGACAACAGGACGCAGGCGGAGATGGAATCCGGGGCAGCCCTTGTGCGCCATCTCGCCGAGCACGGGATCAGAGCGACGTTTGAAACGACAAGGATTGACGGCAGTTCGGTCGGAAAAATATTTGAGGCCTATGTGAGGAAAAATGCGATCGACCTTCTGGTCATGGGAGCCTACCGCCACTCCCGGCTGAACGAAATCGTATGGGGCGGCGCGACCAAGACCGTCATCGGGCGGCCGCCATGCTGGGTTATGATGTCGCGTTAAGGCATGATCCGCGAGCGAGTATGTGCTAACCGCGTGAACATCCTTCGAGCCCCAGCCGGTGCAGCAGACCGATGTCGACCTACCGCCTGAAAAATCTGCTTGCGCCCCGCTCGCTTGCGCTGGTCGGGGCAAGCCCGCGCCAAGGCTCTGTCGGGCGCGCCATTCTCCGGAACATTCGCGACGCGAAATTCAAGGGCGAATTTGCGCTGGTGAATACGCATTACGCCGAAATCGATGGTGTTGCCACGGTCGGCAGCCTGAGCCAGTTACCCTTCGTGCCTGAACTTGTGGTGATTACCACCCCGCCGGCGGCTGTCGCGGGCCTCATCGAGGAGGCGGGGAAGCTCGGCGCGGCTGGCGCGGTGATTATCCCGGCCGGGCTTGGCCATGGGACGGGTTCGCCGGCGGAGGCTGCCGAACGCGCCGCGCGGAAATACGGGATGAGGCTGATCGGGCCCAATTGTCTCGGCATCCTTATGCCCGGCGTAAACCTCAACGCCAGTTTTTCCGCGCATATGCCGGTTGCCGGAAACCTGGCGCTGATCTCCCAGTCGGGTGCGATCGCCACAGGCATGGTCGATTGGGCCGCGCAGCGCGCGGTGGGCTTCTCCGGAATCGTTTCCATCGGCGACCAGCTCGACGTCGATATCGCCGATCTCCTGGATTACTTCGCGCTGGACGGCAAGACGCGCGCCATCCTGCTTTATGTCGAAGCGATCAAGGACGCCCGGAAGTTCATGTCGGCGGCGCGCGCCGCCGCCAGGATCAAGCCGGTCGTCGTCGTCAAATCCGGCCGTATGGCGCTGGGGGCGAAGGCGGCGGCGACCCATACCGGCGCGCTGGCCGGTTCGGATGCGGTTTACGATGCCGCGTTTCGTCGCGCCGGCATCCTGAGGGTGTCGGATTTGCGCGAGTTGTTCGACTGCGCCGAGACGCTCGGTCGCGTCGAGTCACCTCCGGGGAAGCGGCTCGCGATCCTGACCAATGGCGGCGGCATCGGAGTTCTGGCGATCGACCGGCTTTCCGAGTTGGGGGGAATCCCGGCTCCGATCACGCCTGAGACCCGCCAAAAGCTCGACGCTATCCTGCCACCGACATGGTCCGGGTCAAATCCCGTCGATATCGTTGGCGATGCCGATCCGGCGCGCTATGCCGCAGCGCTCGAGGTCCTGCTGGCCGACAAGGCCAACGATGCGATCCTGGTCATGAATGTTCAGACCGCAATCGCGCGCGCCGACGACATCGCCACCACCGTGACCGGCATGGTCAAGAAGTACCGTGAGCAGCACCGCGGCTCAGCCAAGCCGGTGCTCGCGGCCTGGGTCGGTGCCGACCAGAAAATCGGCGACATGCTGAGCGGCGCCGGGATTCCCAACTACCCCACCGAGGATGATGCTGTCCGCGGTTTCATGCATCTGGTGCAGCATCGCGAAGTCGTGACGATCCTGGCGCAGGTCCCGCCGGCCATGCCCAGCGAGTTTGCGCCCGATATCGAATCGGCACGGAAAATCGTTGCCGCAGCGCTCGCCGATAGCCGCCAGTGGCTTGACCCGGTCGAGATCAAGCGGCTGCTTGAGGCCTACGAGATCGCGATGGTGCCGACGTTCGCGGCCGCGGATGCCGAGCAAGCGGTTGCTCACGCATCTGCCCTGTTCGCGCAAGGCGCTACCGTGGTGCTCAAGATCATGTCGCGGGACATCGTTCACAAATCCGATGTTGGCGGCGTCGTGCTCAATCTCACGAGCCCCGAGGCGGTGCGCGCGGCGACGGCCGATATCATCGCGCGCGCAAAGGCGCTTCGTCCGGAAGCGCGGATCGCCGGCGTCATCGTCCAGGCGATGGTGGTGCGGCCCAAGGCGCGCGAACTGATTCTCGGCCTCGCCGACGATCCGACCTTTGGCACCGTCGTCGTGTTCGGCCGCGGTGGCACGGCGGTCGAAATCATCAATGACAAGGCGCTCGCGCTGCCGCCGCTCGATCTGCAACTTGCGCGCAGCCTCATCGAGCGAACCCGTGTTTCGCGGCTGCTGCGCGGCTACCGGGATGTGCCCGCGGTCAAGCCGGACGCCGTGGCGATGGTCCTGGTCAAGATCGCGCAGATGGCGGCCGACATTCCCGAAATCCGCGAACTGGACATCAACCCGCTGCTGGCGGACGAGAATGGCGTCCTGGCGGTCGATGCGCGGATTTCGGTCGGACGGGTCGAGCGGAAGTTCGGTGGTTCGGGTCCGGCCAATTTCGCGGTTCGGCCATATCCGTCGCAATGGCAACGGCATATCGAGGTCAAGGACGGCTGGCGGGTCTTCGCGCGTCCGATTCGTCCCGAGGACGAACCGCTGATCCATGAATTGTTGCGGCACGTCACCAGCCAGGATCTGCGGCTTCGCTTCTTTGCGCCGATGAAGGAATTCACCCACGAATTCATCGCGCGGCTGACCCAGCTCGACTATGCCCGTGCGATGGCCTTTGTTGCGCTCGACGAAATCACCAACGAGATGGTCGGTGTGGTTCGGATCCACTCGGACTCGATCTACGAGAGCGGCGAATACGCGATCCTGCTCAGATCCGATCTCAAGGGCAGGGGGCTCGGCTGGGCCCTGATGCAGTTGATCATTGAATATGCCAGGTCCGAAGGTCTCAAAATGATCTCGGGCGACGTGCTTCAGGAAAACGTGACCATGCTCGAGATGTGCCGCAGCCTCGGATTCGAGGTCAAGACCGATCCGGCCGATCCCGGCATTTGCGATGTGAAGCTCGTGCTTTGAACTGACGGTGTCATTCCGGGAGGGCCCGAAGCACCGCCGCGAAATCTCGAGATTTCCGGTTCGCTCGTCGCTCCCGCCCCGGAATGACGGAACCCGGTCTACAGATGCGACACCACCACGACACGGTAGGTGTGCGTCTTGCCAGCCTCCTTGACCGAAACATATTCGCCCAGCACGAAACGTTCGTCCGCGAGGTGAACCCCGACTTCGTCCGGCACGTTGGTACCGGCATCGTAGTGGAATGCCCAGCCGCCGCCCGGGCGGTGAACGAGATGGCCGAGGGCGTCTTCCTGATCGGGCCGCAATCGCGCGATCCGGCATGCCTCGCGATGCTCGCGCCACAGTTTGGCGTCGATCCGGTCGCCGGCGTCGAGCGGTGCGACGATGACATAGGCGACGGCGGCGTCGCCCTCGGGATGACCGGGTTCGCGGGCGAGTTCAATGCGAATCTGGCGAAACTGCGCCGGGAGAGATGTATTCAGGATCGGCTTGGGGTGGATGCTTTGCATATCGGTTTCACTCCATATGGGTGGGCTTGCGGACCGGGCCGCAGCCACGGTTACTTTGGCTCTGCCGCGGCTGATTTCGCGGCTGCTCCCGCGGCCGCCGGCTTCTTCAGGCTCCGGATGATGATCGTGATCAGCGGGATGATCAGCAACGGCAAGACGCCGTTTAACGGATGGTGGATCATTCCGGACACATTCGATTGCAGCGCGCGGGCCTCGATCTGCAGCGCATCGACCGAGGCGGTGTGGATTTCGTTGGCGAGCTCAAGTTCGCGGCCCGCGGGCGGCCGCGCGGCGATGACAAACAGCAGCGCTGCGATCGCGAAGTTGAGCGCGCCAAGAATGGCGGCGGCCAGAATGGCACTCCAGATTTGAACCAGCGCAAAATAGGCCGATAGTTCCAGCATCAAGAGACCAAAGGCGGCGATCAGCCCGGCGAACGCTCTGAGGCCGAGGCCAACAAGCAAATGCCGCATCCTGATATCGGCGATAATCCGGTCGGTGCGCCAGAGCACACGCAGATGTTTGACGACGTTTTCGGGGTTCACTTCAGTGTCTCCTCAGCATGAAGCCGACGACGACGCCCAGCGCGAAGGCCGAGGCGAGCGTGGTGATCGGCCGCTCCGAGACGATGTTTCCGACATGGCCTTCCTGTTCACCCAGGGTCTCGCCCAGATCGTTCAGGGCGGCCTTGATCTGATCCGCGAGCGCCTCCGCATGGGTCTTCGAGGCGTCGAAAATGCCTTCGCCCGTGGTGCTGAGAAGGCGCGATACCTCGCCTTTGAGTGCCTGCAATTCGTCTTTCAGTGCGCCCTGATCGAACATCGGTCTTGCCTTTGTTGCGTCATCCCAACAAAACTCTAGGCGAGCACCGGATACCGCACTTGATTTGCGTCAAGAGCGCGGTACCTCCGGTTCTGCTTGAGGCAGGTCAAACTGAAGGCCGCGCCAGGGCATAGACATAGCCATTGCGTTGAAGAGGAACACAAATCTTGGCCTCCCTCCCTTTGTTAACGGCCACGCCGTCCGGCGAGGTGCTTGAACTGCGTCCAGGCGGGGCCTGGATCGCCGCCAATGCCGCGACCCTGGAGGTCCTTTCCAACTCGATCAACGGCGAGCTCGACCGGGCGAAGGCGGTGAAGCTGGATATGGCCGGGGTACGCGAACTCGATACGCTCGGGGCCTGGCTGCTCGAGAAAATATCGCGGCGTGCGGCGGCTTCCGGCCGTCCCACCGATATTGTCGGCGTTGCCGACAATTATGCCGGCCTGATCGAAGAAGTTCATCAGGTCAATCGCCGCAATCCGGCGCCGGTGCCCGCGCTAAACCCGATCGTCGCCAAACTGAACGACATCGGCCGCGGTACCGTCGGGGCCAGGGAAGACATCGCCGTATTCCTGCAAATGCTGGGCTCGCTCTTTCTGGCCCTCGTCGGCGTGCTTCGCCGGCCTAGGTCGCTGCGGCTGACGTCACTGATCTATCAGCTCTACAGGGTCGGCTGGCAGGCCATCCCGATCATGGTGCTGATCACCTTCCTGATCGGCGCCATCATCGCGCAACAGGGCTTCTTCCATTTCCGGAAATTCGGCGCCGATTCCTACGTCGTCGATATGGTCGGCATTCTGGTTTTGCGCGAACTCGGCGTGCTGATCGTTGCGATCATGGTCGCCGGCCGCTCCGGGAGCGCCTACACCGCCGAGCTTGGCTCGATGAAGATGCGCGAGGAGATCGACGCGCTGTCGACCATGGGCCTTGACCCGATCGAAGTCCTGATCCTGCCCCGCATCATCGCACTGGTTTTCGCGCTGCCGATCCTGAGCTTCATCGGATCGATGGCCGCGCTCTATGGCGGCGGTCTGGTGGCGCAGTTCTATGGCGACATGGGCCCGGCGATCTACATCGCGCGCCTGCATGACGCGGTGTCCGTGACCAGCTTCAAGGTCGGCATCATCAAGGCGCCGTTCATGGCGCTGGCGATCGGCATCGTCGCATGCAGCGAGGGCCTGCGGGTGAAGGGAAGCGCCGAGTCGCTCGGCAAGCAGACGACCACATCGGTGGTGAAATCGATCTTCCTGGTGATCGTGCTCGACGGGCTGTTTGCCGTGTTTTTCGCATCGATCGGAATGTGACGATGCAGCAGCCGGCTCCGCAGTTCGCGATCCGCGTCAAGGATCTGGTGGTCGGCTTCGGCCGGCAGGTCGTGATCGACCATCTGTCGCTCGACGTCCGCCGGGGCGAGATCCTCGGCCTGGTCGGTGCTTCCGGCGGCGGCAAGACGGTGTTGATGCGAACCATTATCGGGCTCATTCCGCGGCGAAGCGGCGAGATCGAGGTCATGGGCACCGCTATCGGGCGAACCGGGGATCGCAGCAACCAGAGCGCCGCCGGGCGATGGGGCATCCTGTTCCAGCAGGGCGCGCTGTTTTCGTCGCTTACCGTGCGGCAGAATATCCAGTTCCCCCTGCGCGAAAATCTGACGTTGTCGCAGGCGCTGATGGACGAGATCGCGATCGCCAAGCTTGAAATGGTCGGCTTGTCGCCGGAGGACGCCGACAAGTTTCCCGCCGAACTGTCGGGCGGCATGACCAAGCGTGTGGCGCTGGCCCGCGCGCTGGCGCTCGATCCGGCGATCGTTTTTCTCGACGAGCCGACCTCGGGCCTTGATCCTATCGCTGCCGGCGATTTCGACGCGCTGATCAAGACCTTGCAAACGACGCTGGGATTGACGGTGTTCATGGTGACTCATGATCTCGCCAGCATGTATACCGAGTGTGATCGCGTTGCGGCGCTGGCCGACGGCAAGATCGTCGCCATCGGACCGATGCATGAACTTCTTCAATCCGAGCATCCCTGGGTGCGGGCCTATTTTCACGGCAAGCGCTCCCAGATGCTGCAACCCAAAGCGAGCTAAAGAGATGGAAACCCGTGCTCCCTTCGTCGTTGTCGGCGCCTTCGTGCTGGCCACCATCATCGCCGTGTTCGGCTTCGTGTTCTGGCTTCACAACACCGGCGGGCTTGGCCCGCGCAAGGCCTATCACGTCCAGTTCGATGGCTCGGTGCCCGGGCTCCTGATCGGAGCCGGCGTGCTGTTCAACGGGATTCGCGTCGGCGAGGTGACGAACCTTGCGCTTGCGCCGGACAGCCCCCGCCGTGTCAATGCGACGATCTCGGTCGCCTCAAACACGCCGGTGCGTGCCGACACCAGGGTCGGTCTGGATTTCCAGGGCCTGACCGGCGTTCCCGTGATCGCGCTGGAGGGTGGCACGCAGGTTTCGAACGCCGGCGAGGTGCCGACGTTGATTGCCGAACCCGGAGCGGGGCAGAGCATGACAC
>JBAVEE010000275.1:0-13995 GCA_049587575.1 Bradyrhizobium sp. | reverse complement strand
CGCGCTTGTTCTCGATCGCGTCCCAGATCTTCGCCGCGACGTCCGGCCCGCCGAGCCGGGCGATGGCGCGGATGCCGGTCGGCGAGGTCACGTTGATCTCGGTGAGATTGCCGTCGATGACGTCGATGCCGACGAACAACAGGCCGCGCTCGCGCAACGCCGGCCCCAGCGTCGCGCAGATTTCGCGCTCGCGGTCGGAAAGCTCGGTGGCTTGCGCCGCCCCGCCGCGCACCATGTTGGAGCGCAGATCATCCGGCGCCGGCACCCGGTTGACCGCGCCTGAAAACTCGCCGTCGACCAGGATGATGCGCTTGTCGCCATGCTTGACCTCGGGGAGAAAGCGCTGGATCACCCATTGCTCCCGGAAGGTCACGGAAAACATGTCGAACAGCGAGCCGAAATTCATGTCCTGCGGCATGATGCGAAACACCGCCGCGCCGCCATGGCCGTGCAGCGGCTTCATCACCACCGCGCCGTGCTCGTCGCGGAACGCGTTGATCTCATCGAGGTCGCGCGAGATCAGCGTCGGCGGCATCAGATGCGGAAAATCCATCACAAAGATCTTTTCCGGCGCGTTGCGCACGCTGGCCGGGCTGTTCACCACCAGCGTCTTCGGGTGCAGCCGTTCGAGCAGATGCGTCGAGGTGATGTAGGCCAGATCGAACGGCGGGTCCTGCCGCAGCAGGATGACGTCGAAAGCGCCGAGCGGTTCACGCCTCGGCTCGCCGAGGCTGAAATGGTCGTTCTCCTGGTCCCGCACGGTCAGCATCTGTACCGGCGCGACCACCTCCTCGCCCTTCAGCGAAAGCTTGTCCGGGGTGTAATAGGACAGTCCGTGGCCGCGCTTCTGCGCTTCCAGCAGCAGCGCGAAGGTCGAATCGCCGCGGACGTTGATGCGCGCGATGGGGTCCATCTGGACGGCGACGTTCAATTTCATGGGCGGGTCCGCTGGCTGGCTGTAAAGGGATCGGGGTTCAGGTGGAGGCGTCGAATGCCGCCAACAGATGGCGCGGCAAACGACCCGGCGCAATCAGCATGGCGTCAAAACGCAGATCAAAACCGGCATGTTCGGGATGCGCCATCAGCCAGGCCTGCGCGGCATCGATGATGCGCGCCTGCTGGCGCGGCGTGACCGCATAGGCGGCCTCATCCAGGCTAGCGCGGGCCTTGACCTCGACGAAGACCAGCAGATTGCGCCGCCGCGCCACGATGTCGATCTCGCCATAGCGGGTGCGAAAACGCTTCATCAGGATGCGGTAGCCCTTGGCCATCAGAAACGCGGCGGCGCGGGTCTCCGCCGAAACGCCGGTGCGAAACGCCGCCACGCGCGCGGGCGACGCGGTTTTCGCGGGCTTGCCGGGCGGCGAGGCGTCCTCAGTCTTCGGCATCGTCGCCTCTGACGTTGATTTGCTCTTTGGTATCCTTGGTATCTTTGGCGAGCTCCAGCGCGCGGGCATAGATTTCGCGGCGCGGCCTTCCCGACAGCTCCACGGCGTGGGCGACCGCGTCCTTGACGCTGTCATGCGCCAGCCGGTCGCGCAGCAGATCGTCGAGCGCATCCTCCGTCATGGCCTGCGCGTCCGCCGCCGGCGGTCCGATCACCAGCACGAATTCGCCGCGGGTCTCCAGCGTGGCGGCGGATCGCGCCAGTTCGGAAATCGGCGCGCGCCGGATCTCTTCGTGCATTTTCGTCATCTCGCGGCAGATCGCAGCGTCGCGCCCGCCCATCAGGCGCGCCAGATCGGCCAGGGTGTCCTGCACCCGGTTGCCGGATTCGAACATCACCAGCGTGGCGTCGATCCGCGACAGCTCCAGAAGCCGGGCGCGGCGCGCGGTTTCCTTCGGCGGCAGGAATCCCTCGAAGAAGAAGCGGTCGGTCGGCAAGGCGGCCACCGACAGCGCCGCCAGCACCGAGGACGGCCCCGGCAGCGCGATCACCGGGTGACCCGCCGCGCAGACCTCGCGCACCAGCTTGAAACCCGGATCGGAGATCAGCGGCGTTCCGGCGTCAGAGACCAGCGCGATGGCGGCGCCCTGCGCCAGCTTTTCGAGGATTTTTGGCCGCGCCAGCGCGGCGTTGTGCTCGTGATAGGGCTTCAGCAGGGCCGAGATCGCGTAACGCTCGGTCAGCCGGCGGGTGATGCGGGTATCCTCGCAGGCGATGATGTCGACCCCGGCCAGCGTTTCCAGGGCGCGCAGGGTGATGTCGCCGAGATTGCCGATCGGCGTTGCCACCAGATAGAGGCCCGGAACCGGCTTCGGCGCGGTCAGGACCTGGCCGGCCACGCAAAAAGTACGGACGGCGGGTCCGGCAAGGGCATCGGGGGTGTTTGTGGAAGCAGCTTTTGCGCGCATAATGGCAATCTAGAGCAATCCGGAGCAGTGGGAACCGGTCTTCCGAAAAGATCATGCCCGGAGCGTTTTCGAGCGAAGCGGAGACCGTTTCGCGCCGTTTAAGCGCGCCGAGGGGAGTCTCGCGCGATCATGGGGCGAACCTGCAACCGGGTCGGTTCCGGAAGGCCATAATCCTTTTGTTTTGGTTAACCATTCGCCGACAATATGCCTGAATCCCACCCTCCTGATCCCTGGAGAGGGGACGTCCTGGCCGATCGCGGTCGGCCAAGAGAAGAGATATGATGGTGGGCGCGTTCGATCCCAATTCACAACCTGTAAAGTCCGGAGTTCCGGGTTCCCGGGCAACCCGGCGGACCGCGCTCGGCCTGATGCTGGGCGCGCCCCTGCTTGGCGCCTGCTCGAGCGTGCAGCAGAGCCTCAGCCAGTTTTCCAGCCCATTCAGTTCGCAGCCTGCGCCCGGTCCCGCGGGAGCGCCGCAGCAGCCGGTTGCGGTCGGCAACGGGCAGGTCAAGGTCGGATTGATCCTGCCGCTGTCGGCGGCAGGCAATGCCGGCGTCGCGGCGCAGTCGATGAAGAATTCCGCCGAGATGGCGCTTTCGGAATTCCTGAACCCCAATATCCAGCTTCTGATCAAGGACGACGGCGGCAGCCCGCAGGGTGCGCAGCAGGCCGCCCAGCAGGCGCTCGACGAAGGCGCGGAGATTATCCTCGGTCCGCTGTTCGCATTGTCGGTTCCGGCGGTGGCGCAGGTGACGCGGGCGCGTAACATCAACGTGATCGCGTTCTCGACCGATTCAAGCGTGGCCGGCCGCGGCGTCTATCTGCTGAGCTTCCTGCCGGAGTCCGACGTCAACCGGATCATCGAATACGCCGCCTCCATCGGCAAGCGATCGTTCGCGGCCATGCTGCCCGAGAACGCCTATGGCAATGTCGTGGAAGCGAGCTTCAAGCAGGCGGCGGGCAAGCGGGGCGGCCGTGTCGTCGTCTTCGAAAAATACGGCGCCGATCGCAACGCGCCGGCGGCGAGGGTGGCGCAGGCGCTCACCCAGGCCGATGCCCTGCTGCTGGCCGACGACGGCGATTCGCTGGTGACGGTGGCCGACGCGCTGACCGCGGCCGGCGCCAATTTGAAGAACGTGCAGCTGCTCGGCACCGGCCTGTGGGATAATCCGCGCGTGTTCGCGAGCCCCAAACTGCACGGCGGCCTCTACGCCGCGCCGGATCCATCGGGCTTTCGAAGTTTCTCGAACCGCTACCGCCGAAAATTCAACTCCGATCCGGTGCGAACCGCGACGCTGGCCTATGACGCGGTGGCGCTGGTCGCCGCCTTGTCGAGAACGCAGGGCGGACAGCGGTTCACGTCCGACGTGCTGCTCAACCCGTCGGGCTTTGCCGGCATCGACGGCCTGTTCCGCTTCCGCGCCGACGGCACCAACGAGCGCGGCCTTGCGGTCATGCGCGTCGGCGCGAGCGGCCCCGAGCCGGTCGCCGGCTCGCCGAAGAGTTTCGGGACGTAGGGCTTGCGCTGGCGTTACGCCGCGAGATCCGCCACCACCGCATCGAGCACCGGAAATCCGGATTGCGTCACCCGCAGCCGGCCGCTGTCGTCGACCGAGATCGCGCCTTCTTCGCGCAGGATAGCGATGCGGCGCGGATCGAGCGCGCGGCCCGACAAGGCCGCATAACGGCCGGGGTCGATGCCCTCGGCGAGCCTCAGCCCCATCAGCAGGAATTCGTCGGCGCGCTCCTCGCTGTTGAGGCGATCGTCCGATACCACGCCGTGGCCATTGGCCTCGACCCGCATCAGCCACGCCTCGGGGCGCCTTTCGGTCGCTATCGCGTGCCTGGAGCCCTCGATATCGAGCCGGCCATGCGCGCCGGGACCGATCCCGGCATATTCCTCGCCGCGCCAGTAAACCAGGTTATGTTTGCATTCCGCGCCCGCCCGCGCGTGATTGGAAATCTCGTAGGCCGACAGACCATGGCTGTCGCAGACTTCCTGCGTCACGTCATATAGCGCGCGCGCCAGCGCCTCGTCGGGGGTCTTCAGCTTGCCGGCGGCATGCAGACCGAAAAACGGCGTGCCCTCTTCGATCGTCAGTTGATAGAGCGACAGATGCTCGGCCGCTTCCGCGATCGCGCGCTTCAACTCTTCCGTCCACATCTGCGGCGTCTGGTCGGGGCGGGCGTAGATCAGGTCGAAGGAATAACGATCGAAAGCGGCGCGCGCGATTCTGACCGCATCGAGCGCCTCGCGCGCGGTGTGCAGACGTCCGAGCGCCTTCAACGAGGCGTCGTCCAGCGCCTGCACGCCGAGCGACACGCGATTGACGCCGGCGGCGCGATAGCCGGCAAAGCGCGTGGCCTCGACGCTGGTGGGATTGGCCTCCAGCGTCACCTCGACATCGGAAGCCACGCGCCAGTGCTTGCCGATCGCATCCAGGATTGCGCCGACGGTCTGCGGCCGCATCAGCGACGGCGTGCCGCCGCCGAGAAAGATCGAGGACACTTCGCGGGAAGGCGCCCGCGCGGCGGTGGTTTCGATCTCGCGCGCGAACGCGCTGGCGAACCGATCCTCATCAATGGGTTGGTGGCGGACGTGGCTGTTGAAATCGCAATACGGGCATTTCGACAGGCAAAACGGCCAGTGCACGTAAACGCCGAAGGCTTCCGTTTTGCTCGCGGCTCTAGTCAAGGCAGATCTCCGCCAGCTTGACGAAGGCGCGGGCGCGGTGCGACAGCCCTTTTCCCAGCGGCGGCAGGCCGTGCTTCTCGATCGAGGTCATTTCGCCGAAGGTACGGTCATGTCCATCCGGGAGAAACGCCGGATCGTAGCCGAAGCCGGCGGTGCCGCGCGGCGGCCACACTAAAATTCCGTCGGCGCGCGCCTCGACTTCCTCGACATGACCGTCGGGCCAGGCGACGCAGAGCGCGGACACGAAATGCGCTCTGCGCTGGGCGGGTTGCGTGGCGCCGCGCTCCTGCAGCAGGCGTTCGATCCGCGCCATCGCCGCGGTAAAATCCTTGTCGGCGCCCGCCCAGCGCGCGGAAAAAATCCCGGGCGCGCCATCCAGCGCATCGACCGCCAACCCGGAATCGTCGGCGAAGGCCGGGAGCTGCGCCGCCCTTGCCGCGGCCATGGCCTTGATGCGGGCGTTGGCGGCAAAGCTGTCGCCGGTCTCCTCGGGCTCGCCGAGGCCGAGCTCGCCGGCCGATATCGCCTCGACCCCGTGGGGCGCCAGCAGTTCGCGCATCTCGGCGAGCTTGCCGGGATTGTGGGTCGCGATCACGATCTGGCCGGTGATTCGACGGTGCATGCTCTCAGTCTATGCGAGTGCGGGCGGGATTCGAAATCACGCCACGGCCATTTTCTGCAAATCCACCAGCCGCGCCACGCCCTTGCGCGCCAGCGCCATCAGCGCGAGAAATTCGTCCTGCGAGAACGGCGTTTTCTCCGCGGTGCCCTGCACCTCGATGATGCGCCCGTCGCCGGTCATGACGAAATTGGCGTCGGTGTCGGCCTCCGAATCCTCGGCGTAATCGAGGTCGAGCACCGGCGTGCCGCCATAGATGCCGCAGGAGATCGCCGCCACGTTATCGCGCAGCACGTTGGTCTTGATCATGTTGCGGGCCTTCATCCAGGAGATGCAGTCGGCGAGCGCGACCCAGGCGCCGGTGATCGCGGCCGTCCGGGTGCCGCCATCGGCCTGCAGCACGTCGCAGTCCACCGTGATCTGGCGCTCACCCAGCGCCTGCAAATCGACGGTCGCGCGCAAGCTGCGGCCGATCAGGCGCTGGATCTCGACGGTGCGGCCGTTCTGCTTGCCGGCCGAAGCCTCGCGGCGGGTGCGCTCGAGCGTCGCCCGCGGCAGCATGCCGTATTCGGCCGTCACCCAGCCCCGGCCCTGGCCCTTGAGCCACGGCGGCAGGCGCTCCTCCAGCGTCGCCGTCACCAGCACATGGGTGTCGCCGAATTTCACCATGCAGGAACCCTCGGCATATTTGACCACGCCGCGTTCCAGCGACACGGCGCGCAACTCATCCGGCGCACGGCGACTTGGCCGCATGGCAATCCTCCAAAATCCAGAAAAAGGGTAGGGCTGGCGGTGCTTGTAGGTGCGGGAACGGGCAGCGGCAAGGCCCTTGGTCCCCCGTGCTCCAGCCTTGGTCCACCCTTGGTCCACCCTTGGCCCGGCTTTGCGACCATTGCCGCCTTGTCACCGGCCCCCAAGATGGACAGATTAGGGTCGGTTGTCAGGAGGTTCCCTTTGGCCCACCACGAACCGATCGGCCTGATCGCATCGCATGCCGGGCTCGCCCAGCTCAACGAGCGTTCGCGGGATATTTTTCGTCAAATTGTCGAGAGTTATCTCGCCACCGGCGAACCCGTGGGCTCGCGCAACATTTCGCGCCTGATCGCGGTGCCGCTGTCGCCGGCGTCGGTGCGCAACGTGATGGCCGATCTCGAGGCGCTCGGCCTGATCTACGCGCCGCATACCTCGGCAGGACGGCTGCCGACCGAATTCGGCTTGCGGTTTTTTGTCGACGCCCTGATGCAGGTCGGCGATCTCACCGAACCGGAACGGCAGTCGATCCAGACCCAGCTTGCCTCCGTCGGCAAGGCGCAATCGGTCGAGGCGGCCCTTGGCGAAGCGCTGACGCGGCTGTCCGGCCTCACCAGGGCCGCGGCCGTGGTGCTGACGGCGAAATCCAACTCGCGGCTGAAGCATATCGAATTCGTGCGGCTGGAGCCGGAACGGGCGCTGGTGGTGCTGGTCGGCGAGGACGGCCAGGTCGAAAACCGGGTGCTGACGCTGCCGCCGGGCGTTCCGTCGTCGGCGCTGACCGAGGCGACCAATTTTCTCAATGCGCGGATCAGGGGGCGGACGCTGGCGGAAGCGCGTCTCGAGCTTGAAACCGCGTTGACGCAAAATCGCGCCGAGCTCGATCAGCTGACCCAGAAGGTGATCGCCGCCGGGATCGCGAGCTGGTCCGGCGGCGAAACCGACGACCGGCAGCTGATCGTGCGCGGTCACGCCAATCTGCTGGAAGACCTGCACGCGCTCGAAGACCTCGAGCGCGTCAGGCTGCTGTTCGACGACCTCGAGACCAAGCGCGGCGTGATCGATCTTCTGGGCCGCGCCGAGCGCGCCGAAGGCGTGCGGATTTTCATCGGATCGGAGAACAAGCTGTTTTCGCTGTCCGGTTCTTCCACGATCATCGCGCCCTATAGCGACGCCGCCGGCCATATTGTGGGCGTTCTCGGTGTCATCGGGCCGACCCGGCTCAATTATGCAAGGGTGATCCCGACGGTGGATTATGCGGCGCGCATCGTCAGCCGGCTGTTGGGCGGGTAATCCCGACGTGACCTGGCTATGAGCGCTTGATTTTCGGCGCCCAAAGCACGATATCCGGGCCAGCAAATCCCAAATTGATCCCGTTCAAGGCGATTTTTCGAGAAGGCAACCCATGACCGATCCGAACCGGCCGAATGATGACGCGGGGAACGCCGCACAGACCGGCGAGCCCGTGGTCTCGAAACCCTACATCATGCCCGACGATCCCGAAGAGGGCTCGGTCGAGGCGCTGGCCAGGGAAGCCGCGGAATCACGCGACAAGATGCTGCGGACGCTGGCGGAAATGGAGAACCTGCGCAAGCGCACGGCGAAAGAGGTTGCCGATGCGCGAATCTACGGCATCACCGGATTCGCGCGCGACGTGCTCGACATCGCCGACAATCTGCAGCGCGCGCTCGACGCGGTCCCGGCCGAGACCCGGGAATCGGCCGATCCGATCCTGAAGGCGCTGATCGAAGGTGTCGAGCTGACCGAGCGGTCGCTGCTCAACGCGCTGGAAAAAAACGGCGTCAAGAAATTCGATCCGGCCGGCGAAAGATTCGATCCGAATTTTCAGCAGGCGATGTACGAAGTCCCCGACGCTTCGGTCCCCGCAGGCACGGTCGTGCAGGTGGTGCAGGCCGGCTACACGATCGGCGAACGCGTGCTGCGGCCGGCCCTGGTTGCGGTGTCGAAGGGCGGCGCGAAAGCCGGCGCTTCGGAACAGGCCTCCTAAGCCGCAAGCGTTTTCCACTTCCGGCGGCTTGATCCTTCGAGTGGCGTGTGTTCCTGCCTGACCGTCAACGGTGAGGAGCGCGGCTGCGCCGTACGTCTCGAACCGCCGGGTACCTGACCGGATCAGACCCTGCTAAACCGCGATATCGCTCGACTTGATGCGCCTGACGCCAGCCTTGGCCATATCCGCCCAGGCTTTGGCCAGAGAGCCCTGCGTGTCGATGCCGCGGCAGGCATCCTCGATCACATAGGCCTCGAACCCGGCCTTGCGCGCATCGAGCGCCGTCCAGGCGACGCAGAAATCCGTGGCCAGCCCCGCGATGAACAGGCGCTGCAGCTTGCGCGCCTTGAGATAGGCGGCGAGCCCGGTCGTGGTCTTGCCGTCGGCTTCGGTGAAGGCCGAATAGCTGTCGACGTCCTTGTGGTAGCCCTTTCGAATGACGAGCTCCGCCTGCGGGATCGATAGGTCTTTCGAGAGCGAGGCGCCGTCGGTTCCCTGCACGCAGTGATCGGGCCACAGCACCTGCTTGCCGTAGGCGAGATCGATGGTTTCGAACGGTTTCTTGCCGGCATGGGCGGATGCGAACGAGACATGGCCCGCGGTGTGCCAGTCCTGCGTCATCACGACATTGGCGAAGCCTTTGGCGAGGCGGTTGATGACAGGGACGACCTGATCGCCGTCCTTCACGGCCAGGCTGCCGCCGGGCAGGAAACAGTTTTGAACATCGATGACCAGAAGGGCCGACGTATCGTCGATTCTGATCGAAGCCGCCGCCCACAGCGGTCTTGCGGCAATCGCCGCGATCGCCATCGTGCCCAGGCCCGCAACTATCTGCCTTCGGTCCAGCATGTCCGATATCCTCCGTCAGAACAGCGCCAGCAAATCAGGTCGTCGGGCGATCGTAAAGGACGGCAGCGTTGCAGACGTGATCGAATCTTCGGCAGCGGGGCTCCGGCTCAGCGCGGCTGAACCCCGTCGCGCACGGCGCGGAAGCGCGGGAATGCCTTCTCCCATTGGTCGCGCGGAGCGCTGCCGATGATTCGCAAAGAGTTCTGGCCGCCGCCGAACCGCAGCCACTGCACCACGGTGACCGGCGTATTGTCCTTGCCGCTGGTCGCATCGAGGCGTGTTTCATATCCGGCCATGCCGTCGATCCGGATCGGCTCGGACATCGTGATCCGCCAGTTGTGCACGCCGGGAATCGACGTGGCAGCCTGCTCGGCGTAGCGGCCGCGATCCTCCGGCTGCGTCGGCGCGGATCCCATCAGGCCGATCACCATGAAGGGCGCGGCCTCGAAGCCGGTTTTTTCATCGCCGTCGGCCAGAAGAATACCGGCGCTCGGCGCCAAAGTGCGGACATGCTTGAAGTCGCCGAGTTCGCCGAGCTTGAAGGGCATCAACGCCATTTGCTCCTCGACCGGGACCTCCTCGCGGGTCACCGCCGACGCAAACATCTGCCGAACGGCGTCATCGGTGTAAATCTTGCCGGCGTTTTCGGGGATCTGCACGGCGATATAACCGGAGAAGGTGCCGCCCGGCAGGATCATCGAATAACGCCGTACGATGCCGGTGCCGTTCTTGGCGTTTTCCTTGGCGTTTTCGACCGTGTAATAGCCGGTTCCCGCCGCTGTCTCGATGCTCTCGGGCTTGACGCCGCCGGTGCCCGCGGGATTGGCCTTGAAGGCATTCATGACCTCGCCATAGGCCTCGGGCGGCAGCTCCGCCACCAGGACCTTGACGCTTCCATCCTCGGTTTCAAATCCGACGAATGTCTTTGCGCGGATGAGGCCCACCAGGGGGACCATCCCGACCCGGATGCCGGGCGGAAAAACCGCATCCGCGGCGAGGGCGGGACCTATGAGGGCGACAAGCAGGGCCACTGCGGAAAGTAATCGGATGTGCTTCATCGGCAATCTACTGGGTTCGCATTGCGGCCGTTCAGTGGTCGGCCGGTGTCGGCCCCTTGCGGGGCCCGGGATCGGTGCGCCCGCTTTTAACGGGTTTCCCGCTCCGGCAACAGCGGCGCCGTGAGGGCGCTCCGGCCACGGGGTCTTGCCCCGGCGGCCCGGTCTTGAGGCGTGAGGCCGACACTATCTTTCAATGGTGAGGTTTTTCGGGGCTCAAGGTTGCGTCCTCCTCCTTGCAGGCCCTGCCCCCCCTCCTATATGAGGCTCACCGTCGCAATATCGCGAGTATTTGATCGTTGGGGGTTCGGATTGGTGCGCCGTCAGGGCCCAGCCAACCTGCCGCAAAAAGAAGGATATGAGGACCATGGGAAAGGTCATTGGGATCGATCTCGGCACCACGAATTCGTGCGTCGCCGTAATGGATGGCAAATCAGCGAAAGTCATCGAAAACGCCGAGGGCATGCGAACGACCCCGTCGATCGTCGCCTTTAGCGACGACGGCGAGCGCCTTGTCGGCCAGCCCGCCAAGCGCCAGGCGGTGACCAATCCCGAGCGGACCTTCTTTGCGGTCAAGCGCCTCGTCGGCCGCCGCTATGACGATCCGATGGTCGAAAAGGACAAGAAGCTTGTCCCCTACAAGATCGTCAAGGCGTCCAATGGCGATGCCTGGGTCGAAGCCGACGGCAAGACCTATTCGCCTTCGCAGGTCTCGGCCTTCATTCTGCAGAAGATGAAGGAAACGGCGGAAGCCCATCTCGGCCAGAAGGTCGATCAGGCCGTCATCACCGTTCCCGCCTATTTCAACGACGCGCAACGTCAGGCCACCAAGGACGCCGGCAAGATCGCCGGCCTTGAAGTGCTGCGCATCATCAACGAGCCGACCGCGGCCGCGCTGGCCTACGGCCTCGACAAGACGAAGGCCGGCACCATCGCGGTGTACGATCTCGGCGGCGGCACCTTCGACGTCTCGATCCTCGAGATCGGCGACGGCGTGTTCGAGGTGAAGTCGACCAACGGCGACACATTCCTGGGCGGCGAAGACTTCGACATGCGGCTCGTCAGCTATCTGGCCGATGAATTCCAGAAAGAGCAGGGCATCAACCTGCGCAATGACAAGCTTGCCTTGCAGCGCCTGAAAGAGGCCGCCGAAAAGGCCAAGATCGAATTGTCCTCGACCACGCAGACCGAAATCAATCTGCCGTTCATCACCGCCGATCAGTCCGGGCCGAAGCATCTGACGATGAAGCTGACGCGCGCCAAGTTCGAGGCGCTGGTCGACGATCTCGTGCAGAAGACCATCGAGCCCTGCCGCAAGGCGCTGAAGGACGCAGGCCTCACGGCCGGCGAGATCGGCGAAGTGGTGCTGGTCGGCGGCATGACCCGCATGCCGAAGGTCCAGGAAGTGGTGAAGCAGTTGTTCGGCAAGGAGCCGCACAAGGGCGTCAACCCCGATGAAGTCGTGGCGATCGGCGCTGCGATTCAGGCCGGCGTGCTGCAGGGCGACGTCAAGGACGTGCTGCTGCTCGACGTGACGCCGCTGTCGCTCGGCATCGAGACGCTGGGTGGCGTGTTCACCCGCATCATCGACCGCAACACCACGATCCCGACCAAGAAGAGCCAGGTGTTCTCGACCGCCGAGGACAGCCAGAACGCCGTCACCATCCGCGTCTTCCAGGGCGAGCGCGAAATGGCGGCCGACAACAAGGTTCTCGGCCAGTTCGATCTGATGGGCATTCCGCCGGCGCCGCGCGGCATGCCGCAAATCGAGGTGACCTTCGATATCGACGCCAACGGCATCGTCAACGTATCGGCGAAGGACAAGGCGACCGGCAAGGAACAGCAGATCCGGATCCAGGCATCCGGCGGTCTATCCGAGGCCGACATCCAGAAGATGGTCAAGGACGCCGAGGCCAACGCCGCCGAGGACAAGAAACGCCGCGAGGCGGTCGACGCCAAGAACCACGCCGACGCGCTGGTGCATTCCACCGAGAAGGCGCTGGCCGAGCATGGCTCGAACATCGCGGAAGGCGAGCGCCGCGCCATCGAGGACGCAGTCAGCGATTTGAAGGAAGCGCTGAAGGGCGAAGATGCCGAGGCGATCAAGACCAAGACCAACACGCTGGCGCAGGCTTCGATGAAGCTCGGCGAGGCGATGTACAAACAGCAGGCCGAGAGCGATGCGGCCAAGGATGCCGCCAAGGACGACGTGGTCGACGCGGAGTTTACCGAGGTCGACGACGACAAGAACAACAAGAAGTCTGCTTAAAGGCTGACATCATGACCCTCATTCCGGCGGGCACGCAGGTGGCGTCTCGAGGGATGGGGGTCATTTTTCATTAAGCCGAAGACGGCATTGTGTGAGCCGGATTGCTTCGGAATGAAGATGAACTTCGGGCGGGTTTGACGGATGTCCACCAAGCGCTGCTATTACGAAACCCTTGAAGTCGAGCGGAACGCGGACGAATCCAAACTCAAGGCGGCCTTCCGCAAGCTCGCGATGAAATGGCATCCGGACAAAAATCCGGGCGACGCCTCCAGCGAAATCCGCTTCAAGGAAATCAACGAAGCCTACGAAGTCCTCAAGGACGGCGACAAGCGCGCCGCCTATGACCGGTTCGGTCATGCGGCGTTCGAGCAGGGTGGCGGCGGGGGCCCCGGATTCGGTGCCGGCTTCGCCTCGTCATTTTCGGATATTTTTGAAGACCTGTTCGGCATGGCCGGGCAACGCGGGCGCGGTGGCGGGCGCGAGCGCGGCGCCGACCTGCGCTACAACATGGAAATCACGCTTGAGGAAGCCTTCCTCGGCAAGACCGCCCAGATCGAGATTCCGGTTTCGGTCACCTGCGAGTCCTGCTCGGGCACCGGCGCGAAGGCCGGCACCAAGCCCAAGACCTGCGCGATGTGCGGCGGGGCGGGGCGGGTACGGCAGGCCCAGGGATTTTTCACGCTGGAGCGAACCTGCCCGGGCTGCCAGGGCCGCGGCCAGATGATCGAGGACCCGTGCCCTTCATGCGTGGGCACCGGGCGGGTGACGCGCGAGCGGACCCTGTCGGTCAATATTCCCCAAGGCGTCGAAGACGGGACCCGGATCCGGCTGGCCGGCGAAGGCGAGGCCGGCGTCCGCGGCGGGCCGCCCGGCGACCTCTACATCTTCCTGTCGCTGGCCAGCCACGAGTTCTTCCAGCGTGACGGTGCCGATCTGCATTGCCGTGTGCCGATCTCGATGGTGACGGCGGCGCTCGGCGGTGAGTTCGAGGTGCCGACCATCGACAAGGGCAAGACCAAGGTCAAGATACCCTCCGGAACCCAGTCCGGCCGACGCTTTCGCATTGCATCAAAGGGCATGCCGGTGCTCCGCTCGCGGCAGACCGGAGACATGTACGTCCAGGTTGCGGTCGAAACGCCACAGAATTTGACCAAGAAGCAGCAGGAATTGCTGGCCGAGTTCGAAAAATTATCCTCCGGTGCAACCCAGCCCGAGGCGGCGGGTTTCTTCACCAAGGTCAAGGACTTCTTCGGCACCCGCGCCAATACCTAAAGCGCGTTTGGCTTGACCGTATCGTTTGCTACCTATACGTCTTTATGACCATTTGCTGACACTGCCGCTTAAGCCGCGGTCCCGCCTGGTAGCGACATGCCTCTGCAATCGTCCGTGCGTGCG
>JBAVEE010000274.1:0-3024 GCA_049587575.1 Bradyrhizobium sp. | reverse complement strand
GCGCGGGTGGCCGCAAAAGGTGATGGCCTCGCCCTCCTTGTCGCCGCCATAGGGGTAACGGCAGTCGCCGGGCTCAAGATCGACCACCGAAAGATGGCGCGGCACGATGCCGACGCAGCGGAGTTTCAGCGCCGCGGCGCGTTTCAACACCGCCGGCTTCAGCCGTGGTCCGGCAAGGACACGTGCGCGCATTTTGAGCAACCGCGCCGGAAGCCGCTTCGGCCGGAGTTTCGGCCGGACGGGCTTATCGGCCCGCGCGGGGCCGGAAAACCCCATGCGCCTGGCGCGGCCGATCGTGGCATTGCGGGAATAGACGGTGTTGAATCTGGCGTTGATCGCGTTCGCGATCTGCGAAAAGGACAGGCCCCTTTCGAGATATTCGCGCAGCGCCCGCGAATGTTCTTCCGCCCAACTGGATGCATTGCCGCCCTCCGGCGTTTTCACGTTATGTTCTCATGATTCGGATATTCCGAAATAGAGGTCAAGTCCGCTTTCGGATAATCGGAATTGCTTTCATTTCTGAAATTCGGAAAAGATGCGCCATGCTGGACATCAAGCTGATCGAGCGGGGACTGAAGAAGCCGGGCAAGACCAAGGGGGGTCTGGCGGCGGCGATGGGCGTTCGTCCCGGCGCGGTTTCCGAAATCCTGGCCGACGCCCGCCTGATCAAGGCCTCGGAAATCCAGCCGATCATCGATTACCTCGAGCTGAATTCGGTGCCGATCATGGGCCGGGTCGGCGCCGGCGCTGCGATCGAGCCGGAACACGAGCAGGTTCCGCCCGAGGGACTGGGAGAGGTCGAATTGCCGTTCCCGATCGCGGAGGAGACCATCGCCTTCGAGGTGGCCGGCGATTCCATGCTGCCGAAATACGAAAATGGCGACATTATCGTGGTCTACCGGGAGCAGCGGCACCCGATTTCGAGCTTTTACGGGGAAGAGGCCGCGGTCCGCCTGAAGACCGGCGAGCGTTACCTGAAGACCGTCGAGCGGGGCAAATCCGCCACCCTCGTCAACCTGACGAGTTTCAACGCCAAGCCGATCGTCGGGGTGAAACTGGAATGGATCGGGGAAATCTGCGTCACCCTGCCGAGGGGCCAGATCGAGCGGCTGCGCGCCAAGGCGACGGCGCGCACGCGCAAGGCGGCGCGCGGGAAAACCCCTCCGAAATGAGACCGGCACGGCCGTGATTCGCCGGCCAATCCCGGGTCCGATCCGGCGGCGAACGTTCGATTTCTGATTTTCGGAATTTTTCGATTGACCCGTTTCTGATTTTCAGAAGTACTGCGCCGCAATCGGCCAAGCCGCCACCGGGAGCGCCGCGACCAGCGCATGCAGTATTTCGTCGTGATGATCGACTATGGACGGCGCGGGCGCGAGGCCGTCGTCGATCCGGAAGTGACCCGGCGCGAGGTCGTCTCGCGCGTTGCGTCCGGCGAATACGGCAATATCAGCTTCATTCACGAGATCGAGGGTTCCACGGTCGAGGATATCACCGCCGAAATCCTGGCGGAGGCCGCTGTTCCCGAAATCGCGCCGACCTGTGCCGATCTGCAGGCGAGCCGGTTCGATCATTTGCGCGATCTGCGCAAGCATGAAAGGGCGTGGGCGGGGATTTGGCCCATTTGCCGCGTCGGGCCGAATCGGCTTCGGCTTGCCGCCCCCTCACTCCCTGAAGATCACGAGCTTCAGCGACATCGAGGCCGCGGTTGCGGCGACCATGATCGCCGCCACCGCCAGCAGGCCGACGACGTAGGAGCCGGACGATTGCTTCAGCCAGCCCATCATGGATGGGCCGACGAATCCGCCGACGGTGGCGATCGAGTTGATGAAGGCGAGGCCGCCCGCGGCGGCGACCCCGGTCAGGAATCGCGTCGGGATGGTCCAGAAGATCGCCCGCGCCGCAGTCACGCCGACCAGGGCCAGGCTGAAGCCGATGACGGCGACGGGAAGCGAGCCGGAGACGATCGGCGCCAGAAGCCCTACCCCGCCGAGAAAGCATGCGACCGCCAGATTGACGATCCGCCGGCCGTTTTCGTCGACATAACGCGCCCACAGGATCATGCCGACCGAGGCAAACAGATAGGGAATCGCCGCGGTCCAGCCGATGGCGAGGTTCGACAGATGATATTCCTTCAGCATCAGCGGCAGCCAGATGCCGATGCCGTAGGACCCGAGCGTAAAGCCGAACTGGATCACGGCGCAGATCAGCACGCGGGTGTCCGTTAGCGCCACCAGCAACGAAGCGTGCGGCCGCTCCCGAACCTCGGAAGCGAGCACCCCGTCCAGCACGTCGCGCTCGTCGGGAGTGAGCCAGCTCGCCGCCTGCGGGGAATCGGAAAGCAGTCGCAGCGTCAGAAGTCCCAAGGGGATGCAGGGCAGGCTCAGCAGAAGAAACAGCCATTGCCATCCGGCGAGACCCCAGATCCCGTCCATCTGCAGCAGCATGCCGCAGACCGGGCTGCCGACCAGCGAAGACAGGGGAATCCCGACCAGGAACCAGGCCAGCATACGCGTGCGGTATTGGGCCGGGAACCAGGCGGCGAGAAAGAACGTGACGCCCGGGAAGAACCCGGCTTCCGCAATCCCGAGCAGCAGGCGCAGGCCATAGAAGCTGTTCGGTCCGACCACGAAAGCGGTTGCCGCCGACACGATGCCCCAGCTGATCATGATGCGGGCGAGCCAGCGCCGCGCGCCGAACCGATAGAGCATCAGGTTGCTCGGCACTTCAAACAGCGAATAGCCGAGAAAGAAAATGCCCGCCGCAAGGCCGAACTGCGACGCCGACAGGCCAAGCTGCCGATTCATGGTCAAGGCGGCAAAGCCAATACTGGTGCGATCGAGATAGTTGAAGAGATAGGCGATGGTCAGAAGCGGCACGAACCGCAGCGCGGCTTTTCGAACGGCGCTTTGCAGCAGGAAATCCGACCCTGCCCGCGCTGACGCATCAAGTTCCCCCGGGACGCTTTGCTCCAGGAGTGTCATCCCCTACTTCCTTCCCCCGTGATGATCGTTTGTTTTTATG
>JBAVEE010000273.1:0-3374 GCA_049587575.1 Bradyrhizobium sp. | reverse complement strand
GTTCAGCGGCGCTGATCGCATATCGATCGCCCCAAATGGGCATGTCGCGGGAGCCGTGGCTTGCGACCTGTGTGCGGCCATCTATGACGCCGATAATGTGGTCGGCCGGAAACACTCCCGCATTGTTCCTGGCAATCAATGTCAGGTCAGGCGGCGCGACCTTGAGACTGGAAACATAGGGGCCGTTGCCCTTCGCATCCATGCCGTGGCAAACGGCACAATGCACCTCGAATTCCCGCTTACCAACGTCGGCTTTTTCTTTTTTTGAGAAAACGCCGTCGTGCTGAACGACGATGTAGCGGTCAGAACGAGGATAGCTAACGTTGCTCTTTTCATAGTTTCCTCCCTTCGCCCTTTACAATCATTATTCGCAATGGGCCGATGGACCTGCCATGACGTGGATCAACAGACCGATGCACGTGAGACTAGCTTTGGACCGCGGTCAGCGCCAACGGTGGTCGACGAATCGAGTGCTGAGTTCGAGCCGAGAGTCGCCAGTCATTTTTCGGCTCCCGTTGGGCCAACCGGTCCGGCGCCGTAACGGACCTCGTGCTTTTGAAGTCAGGATATCCGGGAGACTTGCAGAAAAACTCCGATGAGGTGATCAAAATTGAACAGCGGCGCAATGGCGGAATTTGGAATAATGATGACGGATTTCGGAAACCCTAGCGGGTTCCGGGTTCATTGGCCTCAGCGCAGCTTCCCCCGCGCTGGGGCCGTTTCTTTGAGCTTTTGCCTGGGACAACGGTCGAGTTCGCCGGTATCGGGGCTTTCCGGCACGTCGACCGTGTGGTGATCGGCCGCCCCCAGTCGCCCATATCGAGGAGCGGAGCGACGCCTCGCTGATCGCGACAATCGGCCGCGGTGGCGTCGGGGCCGTAAATGCCTTCGTTCTTGGAGAACGGCCCCTCAGGAGACCGAAACTCCCATTGCCGTTAGCATCAGCCGCTGGCAAGCTTCCTTTGATGCAGGTCAACGCCGCGCTTCTGAATTTCCGATCTGATTTGCGTGCAGGAGCGGATAGTCATGCAACGTTTTATGCAAGAGAAGAATCTTTCGCTTTTCTTAAGAAGACTCTTGGCTGAACAGCAGGAAATGGATGAAGAGCGCCGTCAGGTGATTTTCAAGCTGCTGGCAGAAGAGGAGGCGAAGGACGCCATCGACCGAGTAAGCCAGCGGGATCCGGTAGGGGATCATCCACATACTCCCTAAACCTCGCCGTCCATGCGAAGGCTGCATCGTACCTTGCCACGGGTCAAATACCCGATTGCGGTATATTGCGACATGACCGGCCTGAGTTGAGCAGCGGGGGCGGCCGGCTTAACGAATGGTGCCGTCGTTCTCGGCGATTTTCCTCGATTCCGAGAATATATCCCAAGCCGCAATGAACATGGCCGCGATCACCGGGCCGATGACAAATCCGTTGAGGCCGAAGGTAGCGATCCCGCCAAGCGTGGAGATCAGAACGACGTAGTCGGGCATCTTTGTGTCTTTTCCCACCAGGATAGGACGCAGGAAGTTATCTACGAGTCCGATGACGAGCGCGCCGAACGCTATCAAAACCATGCCTTGCCAGAAAGCACCGGTCACAAGAAGATAGACAGTAACCGGAATCCAGATGAGTCCTGCGCCTATCGCCGGCAACAATGAAAAGACGGCCATCACGACAGCCCACAATAGCGGCGCGCCAATCCCGAGGAACCAGAATATCAGGCCCCCGAGCGCTCCTTGCAGGAGGGCGACGAGCATGTCGCCCTTGACCGTGGCACGGATGACAATCGTGAATTTGAGAAGGAAGGCGCTCCGTTGTTCGGCGTGCAACGGAATAGCATCTCCAATGCGCCTGGACAGCGCGTCCTCGTCGCGGAGCAGGAAGAACGACAGGTACAGCATGACGAACAGGTTCGCGATGAAGTCAAACGTGCTCTGGCCAATATCAAGTGCCTGTTTGGCGATGTATTGGCTGCCGGTCATAAGGGCGGCGGAAAGCTTTTGCTGCACGGCGCCGAGGCTCGCAAGGCCGAAGCGATCCAGCAGATTGATTGTCCATGCAGGCAAGACGTCATGAGCCTGCTGAAAAAATCGGACAAGATCCAACTCGCCCGACTGGACTTTTCCGTAAAAGCCCAATGCTTCCTGCGTCAATGACGCGGCGATCACCGTCATTGGCAGAATTACGATCGCTACGATGATCAGGACAGTAGATAAGGCAGCAAGGGTGCGCCGCTGCCCCATTAACTTCAACAGCCGCCGCTGCAACGGAGAAAATAATATTGCTGTGACGGTTCCCCAGAGAACCGCTCCATAAAACGGCAACAAGATCCACGCGAAGGCCAGCGATATCGCAATGGTCAGCAATAAAAACGCGTTGTCTTCAATGGTGCGCATACCGACATTCCATCAGGCAAGCTGGAGAAGTCCAAGGACAATTTAATAAGTTCACGTCATGGATGGGATCAATTCGATGCAGTAATCGCACCAAATCGCGCTAACCGGAGCAACGCGTTATACATTTGTCTGCTGGGCAGATAGGTGCCATCGCCTGGGGCGGCTAGCCGGCCAAATCGTGCAAGGGGACAGACCTTGGGTTGCTTGGACGACACTTGGAATCGTCGGTACCTGGGATGCCGGGCGCTGCAGCATGCGGAATCGCTCCGTAGCACGACCATGACGCCGAGAAAATTGCTAACGGCGGGTGAGGAGTTCGCCCCGGCAAGACCGCCTGGTTGCCGCTCACTTCGAAACTCCGAGAGCGGAAGCTCCAATCTCTCCAAGCGCGCCAGTCGATCTGCCTACCAAGTGTCGTTGGCAAAAAAGCCAAATCGCCGTTGTTGCGCGACGTGCACCGTCCGCGCCGCGACGCGGCTCTTTGCAATCTTGCGTTTCCGTTGCAGCTTCGGTTCCGGCTTTTTCTGATCGGTGGACTGAGCAAATGAGTCCAGCACGCGCAGCTCGGCCGAGGCGGCGGCAACCGCAGGCGGGACCGGCACACTGACCTCCCTCTTCGCTGTCAGAGCAGGAATGATTGTCGGCAAGCTGGTGTCGAAAACGACGCGCTCCGGCCATTTCCGATCGGAGCGGATCCTCTGGGTGGGATTTTCGGCAGCCGCCGTCGTATCCGCCCTGCTCACAACCGGCGACTTCGGCGCGTACGCATCGGACACAAACACCAGCGCGAGCAAAACTCCGCCGACAATGAGGAAATATCGCATCAGGGGCATTTCAGCATCCCTCCATCCGCGCGTCTACGCGACATTATTCGGCTAACGGGCGGTGGTGCGATCGGTTCTGAGCGCTGCCGAATGACAGCAAGCCCCAAAAAATGGAAATCGAGCGCGCGATCAAATGTTGATTTCCAGGCTTCTCGCCAACGC
>JBAVEE010000272.1:0-3625 GCA_049587575.1 Bradyrhizobium sp. | reverse complement strand
TACGTCAAGGACGGCGATCGCTGGGTGCCGATAGAATGAGAATGGCCGCGGCCGTTCACCTGGATTTAACGAATCGAAGCTGGTCGCTTTGCCGGAAAGCGTTTCAGAATTGCCACGACTTCCTGATCGCTGACCTGCCGGAAGTCACGATAGAAATAGCCGATGGCACCGAATAATTCCGGCGTCTCCAGGCAAATCAAGGCATCGACTTCCCCGCGCAATTTCGTGATGGTGCCGGGCGGGGCGACGGGAACGGCAAGCACCAGTTCTTTCGGCTTCCGGTTGCGGATCGCCTGCAAGGCCGCCCGTGTCGTCGCGCCGGTTGCTATACCGTCGTCAATGACGATCACCACCTGTCCCGCGATCTCCGCCCGGTCGCGGTCTCCAATGTAGAGTTGGCGGCGGCGTTCGATTTCCGCAAGCTGACCTGCACATGCCGCGTCGAACTCATCCGCTGTCGTGCCCGAAAGTTCAATTACCTCCTCGTTGCGAACGACGATTGGCGCGGCGCCATCCACGACCGCTCCCATCGCGAGCTCCGGCTGGGTCGGCACTCCGATCTTGCGAACAAGGATCAAGTCGAGGGGAGCATCCAGCGCCGCGGCGACCTCCGCCGCGACGGGGACACCGCCGCGCGGCAGAGCAAGGATAACGGGGTGCCGGTTCTTATAGCTCGAAAGCGTTTTGGCCAATCTGCGGCCGGCATCCGATCTGTCCTGGAAATCCATCATTCACGTGCATCCGGCTTGCGCGGATCCGCCTTCGTGGCGCGGAGGTTTCCCCCGACCAGATGGCTTTCAAACCAACCGCCGGCGAGTTCGATGACGGCGTCCAACGCGCCGGCCTCTTCAAAGAGGTGGGTGGCACCCGGAACGATTTGAAGGCTCTTTTCGCCTCCGAGACGCTCGAGGGCCTGCTGGTTGAGTTCGATCACGCCATAATCCGCGCCGCCGACGATCAGGAGCGTCGGAACTTTGACAAGCGGCAACATGTCGCCCGCCAGATCAGGTCGCCCGCCACGCGAAACCACCGCGCCAATGCGATCGCCGAGGCCGCTGGCCGCCACCAATGCCGCTGCCGCGCCTGTACTCGCCCCGAACAATCCGATCGGAATGGAATTGATGTCCGGCTCCCCGATCACCCAGCGTACCGCTTGCTTCAGCCGCTGGGCGAGCAGGCTGATGTCGAACACATTCTGCCTGTCGTCCTCTTCCCGGGGCAGCAGAAGGTCGAACAGCAGCGTCGCGATCCCTCGGCGATTGAGCGCCTCCGCAACCCGGATATTGCGCGAGCTGAACCGGCTCGACCCGCTGCCATGTGCGAAGATAACCAATGCCCGGGCTCCATCCGGACGGTTCAAGATACCGATCAAACCGAGTGGTGGTATCCAGACCTCTCGTGAAACCACCACGGATTGACTCTCGCTCTTGCTGTCACGGCTGAACGTTCGTGGCATGGGCCGGTCACTCCATTTTTTAAAGGATACCGCCTCAGCGGGACCCGATCTTGATCAGCGTCAAACGGAGCTGGACAAATCCGGCTAATTTTATTCGATGGAGCCTTTGCAGACGGTACCGGGGGCTGGCAGATTCTTTTCTGGCCAGAATGCGCCCACTCTCGGCGATAAGGTCCGGTTTCTTGGCTGTCCGGCGACGTATTCATGCGCCCCCGGGCCAGTGGTTGCGCGCGAGACCCACATGTCCTGGGTCTTCATGGCCGGCGATCGGGTCTACAAGCTGAAGAAGCCTGTTCGCTTTGCCTACCTCGATTTCTCAACCCTGGATCGGCGCGCGGCTGCCTGCCGCGCAGAATATCTGCTGAACCGGCGGCTCGCTCCGGATGTCTATTTGGGCGTTGTTCCGCTCACGCTTTCGACCTCCGGTCTGGCGATCTCCGGCGATGGGCCTGTCGTGGACTGGCTGGTGGTGATGCGCCGGCTTGAAGAGAATGAAACGCTCGAAGCGGCTTTGCGCGGAGCCTGGTTGAAACCTTCTCAGGTGGACCGCGTCGCGGCGACACTTGGCGCATTTTACGCGCATGCGCCCCGCGTTCAGCTTGATCCCGAACACTATCTCGTCACATGGCAGAAGGCGCTTAACGACAATTGCCGCGTCCTGTTCGATGCGCGTCTCGGCCTTCCCCAGGGCGCCGTGGAGCGGATCGCCCAGGTCCAGCGCCGCTTTTCGCTGAAAAGCTTCGCCCTGCTACTCGAAAGGATTCACGCGAGGCGTTTCGTTGACGCACATGGAGACCTGCGCCCCGAACATATATGGCTGCGCGAGCCGGTTACGATCATCGACTGCCTGGAATTCGACCCGAAACTGCGGGCGCTCGATCCGCTCGATGAAATTTCTTTCCTTCATCTGGAATGCGAACGCCTCGGCGGTTTGTGGGCTGCCGAGCGGATCAGGTGGCGCCTGGCACGTGTCCTGGATGACGATCCATCCAGCGGGCTCTTCCTGTTTTATCGAAGTCATCGCGCGATGCTGCGCGCGCGCCTGTCGATCGCTCATCTGTTCGACGCACATCCCCGCACCCCGGAGAAATGGCCCCGCCTCGCCCGCGAATATCTGAGGCTTGCCGCAACCGATGCCGCGCGTCTTGACCGCATCCTCGGCAGCGGCCGGAGGATACGGCCAAACGGCCAGAGCATGATCGGGAAAAGCGCACACCGGTTTTCCGAAAAGATCATGCCCAAGCAAAAAGTGGAGCGAAATGACGATTCAGCGGAAAATCATCGCGCTCCATGCCACGAGCCGTCTGCAAGGGGCGTTCAGAACACCAGAAGATCGGTAAGCGGCTTATCCTCGTGAATCCGACGGATGGCCTCCGCCAGCAATGGGGCGGCCGGCACAATATCGAGCTTGTCGCGCACCGGGCCAGCCGGCAGGCGAAATGCCGGCACGGAGTCGGTCGCGATAATGCGGTCAATGGCCGGATCGGCAAGCGCCGTTTCGGCCCCCGGCATGAACAGTCCATGGGCAACGCAAGCCATGACCCGTCGGGCGCCACGGTCACGCGCGGCGCGCGCCGCTCGCGCCAGGGTTCCGCCCGTGCTGATGAGATCATCGACGATGATGCAGGTGGCGCCAGCGACGTCGCCCACGAACAGGTCGCCCGAAACAACTCCGGCGCTGCGGTGCTTTTCTGCAAAAGCCTTGCCGATTGGCCGGCCCAAGACCGTCTCCAGTGCTTCCCGCAACAGGTCCGCGCGCTTTCCGCCTCCCAGATCAGGCGAGATCACGCAAAGAGGTTCGTTACCGACAGCCGTCCTGATCGCATCAATCAGCAACGGAGCCGCTGTCAGCGCCACGGCGCGGCAACGAAAGGCATTTTCGAAGGCGGCCTCGTTGTGCACCTCGAGGGTGATGACGGCATCGCAGCCGACCGCCTCGAATAGTGCCGCGACATAACGCGTCGTTACGGGATCGTTGGCCTTGGTACGGCGATCTTTTCGCGCGTAGCAGAGGTAAGGCACGACGGCGGTTACGCGCCTCGCGCCGGCGTCTTTCAGCGCGCCGATGAAAAACAGCAGCCGGCAGAGCTTGTCGTTGGCGCTTTGGTCGGGCCCGCCGTGAAGACTATGGGTCACGTAGACGTCCGCGCCGCCAACGGGATCGAGGGG
>JBAVEE010000271.1:0-2428 GCA_049587575.1 Bradyrhizobium sp. | reverse complement strand
GCCGGGGTCGTCAAGGCGTTGTGGTTCGAGCCGACGCTCAACCAGACCTTTGCCGCCATGGCCGAGCACTACGACACGACGATTTTGCCGACCCGCAGCCGTAAGCCGCGCGACAAGGGCAAGGTCGAAGGCGCGGTGCTGATTGTGGAGCGCTGGATTCTGGCCCGGCTACGCCATCGGCGGTTCTTCAACCTGACCGATCTCAATACCGCGATCGGCGGTTTGCTGGAGGAGCTGAACAATCGGCCGATGCGCCATATCGGCAAATCCCGCCGGCAGGTGTTCGAGGAGATCGAGCGCGCCGCGCTGGCACCGCTGCCGAGCGAGCCATTCGAATACGCCGAGTGGAAAACGGCCAAGGTGCATCCCGATTATCACGTCGAAGTCGACAAGACCTTTTACTCGGTGCCGCACCGGCTGATCGGCCGCCAGGTGGACGTCCGGCTCTCCTATCGGGCTGTCGAGATCTTCCAGGATCATACGCGTGTCGCCAGCCATGTGCGCCGCTCCCAGCGTGGCGGCCATGTCACCGTGAACGAGCACATGCCCAAGGCCCATCAGCGTTACGCCAATATGACGCCGGCGAGCCTGATCAAGATGGCGGGGCGGATCGGCGCCAACGCCGCCACCCTGGTCGAGCGGATGATGCATGAGCGCCCGCATCCCGAGCAGGGTTATCGCTCCGCCATGGGGATCATCGCCCTGGCGCGGCGCTACGAGCGCGATCGGCTGGAGGCGGCCTGTGAGAGAGCGCTCGCCATCAACGCGATCAATTACTCCTCCGTGAGCGCCATCCTCAAATCCGGGCTCGACCGCGCGAGCCCTGCCGCCGAACCCGTCAAAGCCACACCCTCACACGCCAACATCCGTGGCGGCGCCTATTATCAATGAAGGAAAGGAAGATCTAATGCTGACCCATCCGACCCTCGACCAGATGCAGGCCCTCGGCCTTCCCGGAATGGCGGCCGCCTATCGGCAATTGGCCGAACAGGACAATGCCGCCGATCTCAGCCGCGACGAGTGGCTCGGCCTGATGCTCGATCGCGAAGCCGCCATGCGCGCCGACCGACGTCTGACCAATCGTCTCGCCGCAGCCAGGCTGCGCTTCGTCGAAGCCTGCATCGAAGATATCGACTTCGCATCCCGCCGCGGACTTGACCGGCGCAACGTCCTGCAGCTGGCGCAAGGCGCCTGGCTGAAAGCCCATGAGAACCTTATCGTGACCGGCCAGACCGGTACCGGCAAAACCTGGCTGGCGTGTGCCTACGGACGCCAAGCCGCCAGGCTGGACCATTCCGTCCTCTATTTACGGATGCCGCGCCTGTTCGAAGACCTCGCCATGGCCCGCCTCGATGGTCGCTTCCCACGCCTGATCGACAAGCTCGCGCGAGTCCAGTTGCTCATTTTAGACGATTGGGGCACCCACACGCTCAATGACCAGCAGCGCCTTGATCTTTTGGAGATCTTCGAGGAACGCTACAGGCGCAAATCCACCTTGATTACCGCCCAACTGCCTGTTGCCCAATGGCACGACATGATCGGCGAGCCAACCATCGCAGATGCCATCCTCGACCGGATCATCCACAACTCCCACCGTATCGAGCTCGAAGGCGACAGCATGCGAAGGAAAAAAGCCGCGCGCCCCTTGACCGATGTCGAAAACAGCGAAACGAATACCAACTGACTTCAACAACCAGGCAACCAAAAGCCAGCGCCGCCACGCTGTCCGCGATTTAGCGAAACCGCTGTCCGTCAGTTAGCGAAACCACTGTCCCGTTTTTGCGAAATACGCACTGCGGCCATTCAGCACCGTGACGCGCGTGCTCACGAACGACAAGGGAGATCGGGTCACCGGCATCGAGTACTATGACCGCACGAAGCAGCGCCAGGTCCAGCAAGCGAGTATCGTCATCCTGGCGGCGTTCGTTTCCCAGAATCCGCGCATCCTTCTCAATTCGGCGACCGACAAGCACCCACAAGGATTGGCCAATGCCAACGGGCTGGTCGGCCGCTACGTGATGGCGCATACCGGCGCCACGATCTGGGGTCTACTCGACGAGCCGGATGTCCAGAACTACATGGGCGTGCTCGCGCCCATGCACTGGTCGTATGATCGCTACGGCAAGACGGCGCGGCCCGGCGCGTTCGGCAGCATCCTGTGGCACTGCAGTCCGGCGATCAAGCCGAACGACATCGGCGGCATCGCCAATTCCCGCAACGATCTGTTCGGCCAGGCGCTGGTCGACTTCATCAAGCGCGGCTCGCGCCAGCTGTCGCGGCTGCAGGCGTTCGGCGAGGAATTGCCGAACCCCGACAATCGCGTGGTGCTGGCAGACGAGAAGGACGAATTCGGATTTCCGCTGGCGCGGATCAACCACTCCTACGATCAGGACGCGGTCGGGGTCTGGCAGCAGGCCTGCGACGAAGG
>JBAVEE010000270.1:0-3115 GCA_049587575.1 Bradyrhizobium sp. | reverse complement strand
ACCACCATCGATCTGGTCGTCGCCAAGGGCGCGCAGGGCCAGAGTGGCGTGGTGGCAACTTCGACGCGGATCGCCGCCTCCCCGGCCAGCGATGCCTGGATACGCGTCATGATGCTGGCGCCGAGCGCCAGCACGTCGATGTCCGCAACCGTGCTCGGCGATACCGATATGCGCCTGCTCCGCGCGCATTTCGTCAAGCCGCAGGCTGCCATCGCGATGGGCTTCTCGGAAGATCCGCTGATGGGTTTGACCTGCGATCGATTTACCGGATCGGCCACCGCAACGCTGACGACCCAGTCATTCGTGCTGCAGACGGCGTCGCTGCGCTAGACCAGGCACTCTCTCGCCCGAGGGCGGGATGCGCGCAAGGCCAAGGCGCGCGTCTCGGACCGTGACGCGACGTTGGTGGCCTTGGCCTTAGCCTTCGAAACGGCTCGCTTCCTCAGGATGAGGAGCACCCATCACAACATTCCCAGCGCCTGCATATAGGTTTCGAGGATCGTCTCCTCCTCCGCCCGCTCGTTGGCGTCCTGCTTGCGCAGGCGCACGATGGTGCGCAGCGCCTTGACGTCGAAGCCGTTGCCCTTGGCCTCGGCGTAGACGTCACGGATGTCGTCGGAGATCGTCTTCTTTTCCTCTTCCAGCCGTTCGATGCGCTCGATGATGGCCTTGAGCTGGTCTTTGGCGAATTTCGTCGCGGGTTCTTCCTTGACGGCGGCAGCGGGGGTGGCCATCGGGTACTCCTGAATGAACTTGATGGTTGAGGCGGAGGAAGCGCCGCACGCTTCATCCACGCACCGCATCCTTGAAAAAGACCCTCAAGAGTGCGGTGCCTTGCGTCAAGGCAACATCACGCTCATCCACAGCGCACCCACAGGAGAAAGCAGCTCTGGTTCCCCGCCGTCATTCCGAGGAGCAAAGCGACAAAGCCGCCAATGACTGTATCAGTGACCCGGATGGACCTTTTTCATGGCCGCGAGCTGCTCCGGACTGGCCGGACTCTGATAGGTCGACTTCCAGGTCTCGTAGGGCATGCCATAGACGGCCTCACGGCTCTCATCCCTGCTCATGGCAGCACCTTTGGCATCGGCCTCTTCCTTGAGCCAGTTGGACAGGCAGTTGCGGCAGAAGCCGGCGAGATTCATCAGGTCGATGTTCTGGACGTCGGTGCGGGAACGCAGATGTTCGACAAGGCGCCGAAAGACGGCGGCCTCAAGTTCCGTTCTGGTTTTGTCGTCGATCGTCATGACCTGGTCTCGCTATTTGGCGGCATGATCCGGAAAAGTGATTTCGTTTTCCGAAAAGATCATGCGCACACAACACTGAATACCGGTATTAAGTGGGGAACTGTCACAGATTTTTCCATATTGCGACGCAAACATAGCCTTCACGGGCAGGATTCGGGCCAGGCCCATGGCCGGAAAATGCCCCCCGGCCGTTGATAGCCCCGGTGGCCTCACGCGAAATCGTCAATGAATTGATATAGCTTCGCTGAATGACCCCAGAAGATTCTCATCATCCCAACCGATTCTCCGGGCGCGTGCCCGCCGGATTGATACCGGCGCTGGCGCTCGCAGTGACGTGCCTGTGGAACAGTTCGGCGGCGGCGGACTTTCGTCTCTGCAACAACACCTCGAGCCGGGTCGGCATTGCGCTCGGCTACAAGGACGCCGATGGCTGGACCACCGAAGGCTGGTGGAACGTGTCGTCGCGGGCTTGCGAAACCCTGCTGCGCGGCACGCTGGTCGCAAGGTTCTATTACATCTATGCCCTCGATTACGACCGTGGCGGCGAATGGTCGGGACAGGCCTTCATGTGCTCGCGCGATAAGGAATTCACGATCAAGGGCGCCAATAATTGCCTGGCGCGCGGGTTCGACCGGACCGGCTTCTTTGAAGTCGACACCGGCGAGCAGCGCGCCTGGACGGTGCAGCTCACCGAGTCCACCGAACAGCCCGCGCAACGGGTGCCGGGTATTCCGGGCACGATCGGCCCAGGCGGAGCCGGAAACATCCCGGGCCTGTCCAATTCTCCGGGCGGAATGCCCCCGGGCGCGCATGGTCTGCCGCCCGCCGCGGCGCCCGGAAGCAAGCCATGAGGCGCCTGCGTCGTATCAAGATCCTTGCCACCCTCGGCCCGGCATCATCCGACAGCGCGATGATCAGGCGCCTGTTCGAGGCGGGCGCCGATGTCTTCCGCATCAATATGAGCCACACCTCGCACGACAAGATGCGGGAGCTGGTCAAGACCATCCGCAATGTCGAGAGCAGCTACGGCCGGCCGATCGGCATTCTGGTCGATTTGCAGGGACCCAAGCTGCGTTTGGGCGCGTTTGCCGAAGGCGCGGTGCAGCTTAATAACGGCCAGAGCTTCGTGCTGGATTCCGACAAGACCCCGGGCGACAATAGCCGCGTCCAGCTTCCGCATCCGGAAATTCTCGCCGCGCTGCGGCCAGGCCACGCGCTCCTGCTCGACGACGGCAAGGTGCGCCTGATCGCGGAGGAAACCTCTCCCGAGCGCGCCGTCACCCGGGTCGTGATCGGCGGCCGGATGTCGGATCGCAAGGGCGTCAGCCTGCCCGACACCGATCTGCCGGTCTCCGCGATGACGCCGAAGGACCGCGCCGACCTCGAAGCCGCTCTGGTGACGGGAGTCGACTGGATCGCGCTGTCGTTCGTGCAGCGCGCCGAGGATGTCATCGAGGCCAAGAAACTGATCCGCGGCCGCGCCGCCGTGATGTCCAAGATCGAAAAGCCGCAGGCGATCGACCGGCTCCCGGAAATCCTTGAAGCCTCCGACGCCCTGATGGTGGCGCGCGGCGATCTCGGCGTCGAACTGCCGCTGGAACGGGTGCCGAGCCTGCAAAAGCAGATGACGCGAATGGCGCGGCGCGCCGGCAAGCCGGTGGTGGTGGCAACCCAAATGCTGGAATCGATGATCCAGTCGCCGGTGCCGACCCGCGCCGAGGTCTCCGACGTCGCTACCGCGGTTTACGAAGGCGCCGACGCCATCATGCTGTCGGCGGAATCGGCGGCCGGCAAGTTTCCGGTCGAAGCGGTCTCGACGATGAATCGTATCGGCGAGGAAGTCGAGCGCGATCCGACCTATCGCGGCG
>JBAVEE010000269.1:0-6146 GCA_049587575.1 Bradyrhizobium sp. | reverse complement strand
GAATCCTGACCGATCTCGACGATGCCGCGGCGGATGGCGCGGGTGCGGGTGAAATGCTCGTACAGCGCCTCGCCGTCGCCGCGGCGGATCGCGCGCGTCAGCTTGGAGAGGTCCTCGTTGAAGGTGCCGAGCATTTCCAGCACCGCGTCCTTGTTGGCGAGGAACACGTCGCGCCACATCACGGGATCGGATGCGGCGATGCGGGTGAAGTCGCGAAAGCCGCCGGCGGAGAATTTGATCACTTCCGACGATGTGACCTGGGCGAGTTCGTCGGCGGTGCCGACAATGGTGTAGGCGATCAGATGCGGCAAATGGCTGGTGATCGCCAGCACCAGGTCGTGATGGTCGGGCGTCATGACCTCGACCCTGGCGCCGATCGCGGCCCAGAACGCGCGCAGTTTTTCCACCGCGTTCGGGTCGGTGCCTTCGGGCGGGGTCAGGATGCACCAGCGGTTGATGAAGAGTTCGGCGAAACCGGAATCCGGCCCGGAGTGCTCGGTGCCGGCGACCGGATGCGCCGGCACGAAATGCACGCCGGCCGGCAAATGCGGCGCCATGTCCTTGACCACCGCGCCCTTGACCGAGCCGACATCGGACACGATCGCCCCCGGCTTGAGATGGCCGGCGATCTCCTGCGCGACCGCGCCGCAGGCGCCGACCGGGATGCACAGGATGACGAGATCGGCATCCCTGGCGGCCTCCGCATTGCTCTCCAGGACGCGATCGACAATGCCGAGCTCGAGCACGCGGGCGCGGGTCTTCGCCGAGCGCGCGGTGGTGACGATTTCTCCGGCCAGGCCCTGTTTGCGCGCGGCACGCGCGATCGAGCCGCCGATCAGCCCGAAGCCGATCAGCGCGATCCGCTTGAAGGGCGGCGCGGCGTTCACGTCAGCTCCATAAAGTCGCGCAAGCCCTCGGCTACCAGCCGGTTGGCCTCTTCGGTGCCGACCGTCATCCGCAAGGCGTGGGGCAGGCGGTAATTGTTCAGCGCGCGCAGCACGAGGCCGCGTTTGGTGAGGAAGGCGTCGGCGTCGGCCGCGGTCCTGCCCTTGTCGAGCGGAAAATGGATCAGCACGAAATTGGCCACGCTCGGCGTCACCTTGAGGCCAAGCTTGCCGATTTCCTCCGTCAGCCAGTTGCGCCATTTCTCGGTATGAACCTTCGACATCTGCTGATGCGCGGCGTCCTCGACCGCCGCCACCGCCGCCAGCATCGCCGGCGTCGAGACGTTGAACGGTCCGCGGATGCGGTTCACCGCATCGACGATATGGGCGGGAGCGAACATCCAGCCGACCCGCAGCGCCGCGAGGCCGTGGATCTTCGAGAATGTGTGGGTCATCACGGTGTTCTCCGTGGTCGCCACCAGTTCGATGCCGAGCTGGTAGTCGTTGCGCGACACATAATCCGAATAGGCGGCGTCGAGCACCAGCAGCACATGCGGCGGCAATCCGGCGCGCAGCCGCTTGACCTCGTCGAACGGCAAATACGTCCCGGTCGGGTTGTTCGGATTGGCGAGCCACACCAGCCTGGTGCGCGGCGTGACCGATTTGAGGATCGCATCGACGTCGGCGGTGAAATTGGTCTCGGGCGCAATCACGTTGACGGCGCCGTTGGCCATCGTCGCGATCGGATACACCAGAAAGCCGTGGCTGGTGGAGATCGCCTCGTCGCCATGGCGGAGATAGGCGTGCGCCAGCAGGTTGAGGATTTCGTCGGAGCCGGCGCCGCAGACGATGCGGTCGGGGTCGAGCCCGAAGGCGCGGCCGATCGCCTCGCGCAGCACGCGCGCGGTGCCTTCCGGATAATCCTCCAGATGCGCCGCCGCCTTGCTGTAGGCATCGATCGCCTTCGGCGAGGGGCCGAACGGCGTTTCGTTGGCCGAGAGCTTGAACACCTTGCGGCCCAGCTCCGGCACCGGGCTCTTGCCCGGCGTATAGGGCGCAATATCGAGAATGCCGGGATTCGGCACGGGGCGGGACATCTTCAACTCCGGATTGGCGGTGCGGCTATTTTGCCGTTCCGTTCGGGGGCACCGTATAGCGCGTTGCGTGGCTGCCGACGAGAGCCGACGATCGCACCGATGCGCCGGCCTCGATCAAGGCCGCCTTGATCTTTTCGAGGCTGCCGGATCCGGCAACCGACACCAGCAGGGCGGCGCCGTCGAAGGCGGTATCCGGCACCGCGACGATCTCCGCCAGCGGCGACAGCGCGCGGGCGGTTTCGGCGTTCCAGCCGGATACCCGCACGCTCCACATCTCGACCTCGGTCACCATGGCCGAGTCGGCGACGCGCGACACCACGAAGACCGGCAGCGCCGCCGGATGGTCGGCGCGCTCGACGAAAGGCAGCCGCGCGATGATCTTCGGCGCGCCTTTGGCTTCGAGCGCGATCCACCACGGGGTGCGGCTCGAGGTGGCGGAGACCAGCGCCAGATCGCCCTTCGATTTGGCCACCGCCTCGACCGCGGCCGGCGCGCTGAAATGCGAGACATAGGGTACCGTAAATCCGAAATGAAACCGCGCCGAATCCCGCATCGCGGATTCGCCCAGCGAGATGTCGGCATGGATCGAAAACGGCGCCTGAACATAGGTGAAGGTCGAGATGATGACGCGCCAGATGCTCTCGACGGTGTCGAGCGGCAGGATGCCGCGGTGGCGCTGCACCAGACGCCGCATCATGTCGGCTTCGCGCGCCGGGCGGAACGCCGAGCCGACCTCCTGGGTCTGCTTCACCCGGATCAGGCGATCGATGATATCGCCGCGCTGCATCAGCAGGCTGTGCATCTGCGCGTCGATGGCGTCGATCTCCGTGCGCAGCACATCGAGCGAAGGCGGAGCGGGGGGCGATTGAGACATCTTTCGAACCCTAAGGGCCGGATCGGTTGGATGGCTCCGGCTGACCGGGGCATTGATTAGGTAAGACGGGCGCTGAAAGCAAAGAAAACGTTGCGCGTTTGAGTGCCGGCCGGCCGCCGCTGGGTTGGTTAACCGCCGTCCTGCCTTGACGATGGAGCCGCTTGGGACTAGCATTTTGCCCGTTCCGTGGTCATTTGAGCCGGCCGGCTTGCAGCCACGTTAAACAACTCGCTAAACAGGCCGGGGACAGATGTGATCCCGGCCGAACGCTTTGTTCAGGCCGGGTTTTTCATGGCCTGATTTCCGTGGTGGTTTCCCGAAAACCGCCTTCAGGGGGTCGGTATCAAATGGTGAACGTACAGTCCGCACCAGGTCCGGCGATCCATGCCGAGGAGCGGTCGCAGGAGGCGGACCATCCGAGTTCGCAACTCGCAAGGTTCGGCGTGGACCAGCCGTTGCCGCTCGATTGCGGCGTCGATCTCGCCCCGTTTCAGATCGCCTACCAGACCTACGGCGAACTCAACGCCGACCGCTCCAACGCCATTCTGGTCTGCCATGCGCTGACCGGCGATCAGCACGTCGCCAATTTGCATCCGGTGACCGGCAAGCCGGGCTGGTGGGAAACCATGGTCGGTCCCGGCCGCCCGCTCGATACCGACAGCTACTTCATCATCTGCGCCAACGTGATCGGCGGCTGCATGGGCTCGACCGGGCCGGCGTCGACCAATCCGGCCACCGGCAAATTGTGGGGACTGGATTTTCCGGTCATCACGATACCGGACATGGTGCGGGCCCAGGCCATGCTGCTGGATCGCCTCGGCATCGAGACGCTGCTCTGTGTGGTCGGCGGCTCGATGGGCGGCATGCAGGCGCTGCAGTGGACCGCGGCCTTTCCCAAGCGGGTGTTCTCGACGCTGGCGATCGCCTGCTCGACGCGGCATTCGGCGCAGAACATCGCCTTTCACGAACTCGGCCGCCAGGCGGTGATGGCCGATCCGGACTGGCACGGCGGGCGCTATTTCGAGCAGGGCACCCGTCCGCGTCGCGGCCTCGGGGTGGCGCGGATGGCCGCCCATATCACCTATCTGTCGGACGCCGCCCTGCACCGCAAGTTCGGCCGGCGGATGCAGGATCGCGACCTGCCGACCTTCTCGTTCGACGCCGACTTCCAGGTCGAAAGCTATCTGCGCTATCAGGGCTCGTCCTTTGTCGAACGGTTCGACGCCAACAGCTATCTCTATCTGACGCGGGCGATGGATTATTTCGACATCGCCGCCGATCATGGCGGCGTGCTGGCGCAGGCGTTTCGCGGCGTCCGGACCCGCTTCTGCGTGGTGTCGTTCACCAGCGACTGGCTGTTTCCGACCTCGGAGTCGCGCGTGCTGGTGCACGCGCTCAATGCCTCCAGCGCGCGGGTGTCGTTCGCGGAGATCGAGACCGACCGCGGGCATGACGCCTTCCTGCTCGACGTGCCCGAGTTCTTCGATATCTCCCGCGCCTTCCTGCAATCGGGCGCCACCGCGCGCGGTCTCAACAGGACGGGCAGCTGACATGGCCACCACGCAGCAACCGGTCCTGCCGCTCGGCGCCATGGTCCAGCCGGACACCGGGCATTATCGCGGCGATCATCTCCTGGTCGCGGAAATGGTCGAGCGTGGCTCGAAGGTGCTCGACGTCGGCTGTGGCGACGGCGACCTCTTGCTGCTGCTGGAAAGCCGGGGGATCGACGGGCGCGGCATCGAACTGTCGCGCGAGGGCGTCAACCGCTGCGTCGCCAAGGGGCTTGCGGTGGTGCAGGGCGACGCCGACACCGACCTCGTCAACTATCCCGACGACGCCTTCGATTACGTGATCCTGTCGCAGACCCTGCAGGCGACGCGGCAGCCGCGCGTGGTGCTGGAGAATCTGCTGCGGATCGGGCGGCGCGCGATCGTGTCGTTCCCGAATTTCGGGTTCTGGAAGATGCGGCTGCAGCTGCTGGTCGGCGGCCATATGCCGCGCACCGAAAACCTCCCCGCCACCTGGTACGACACCCCGAACATCCATTTCTGCACCATCAAGGATTTCGTGCAGCTCTGCGGCGAGATCAACGTCAAGATGGAACGCGCGGTCGCGCTCGATCTGTACGGCCGGCCGCTGCGGCTCAGCGCGCCCTGGTGGTTCTGGAACATGTTCGGCGAGCAGGGCGTGTTCCTGCTGAGCCGGGCGGAGAAGACAAAGTAGGCCGCGTCGGAGCGAAGCGACGACCCTCCGTCGCTCGCTGTGCGAGCTATGGCGGGCTTGGTGTCCGCCGAAGCGCCCTTGCGCGTAGGCGGAAGCAATCCATTCCTCTCTTTAGAGCCTGGATTGCCGGGCCTGGCATCGGGCGCGCCTTCGCGCGACTCGTGGGCTCGCAATGATGAGAGAGTCTTTGCCGGATTCAGCTCGCCGGCCAGCCGAAGGCGTAGGATCAGCCTGATGCTGTCTGCGTGGGAAAGACCATTTGGTTGGCGGTAACATACCTGGCCAACTCAGCCCTCACCCGATCGAGCACGTTGGCATAGTCTCGCGTTTCGGTTTGCCGGAACAGTCGCACGCTCGGGTACCAGGGACTGTCGTCGCGACCGAGCAGCCAGCGGTAGTCCGGTTTGTAGGGCAGCAGGATCCAGGTCTGGCAGCCCAGCGTGCCGGCGAGATGGGCCACGCTGGTATCCACCGTGATCACCAGGTCGAGGCAACGGATCAGGGCCGCCGTCTCCATGAAATCGGTGAGATGCGCAGTCAGGTCGACAATGTCGGTTCGCGCGGTCAGGGCTGCCTTGTCGTCGGATCTCAGGTCTTTCTGCAGACTCACGAAGGTCGCGTCGGCGTCAAGGATGCTTGAAAACCTGCTCAGGGGGATCGATCGTTTGTGATCGTTCCCGTGTTTCGGATTTCCGGACCAGACCAGGCCGACCCGCAACCTGCCGTGGTGGCCGAGACGGTCCTCCCAGACTTGCCGGCGATCCTGTGCAAGTGTCGGCAGATACGATGGCGGCGCTGGAATGGTTTCGAGCGTAGTCCGGAAGGCCAGCGGCAGGCTCGTAACAGGACAATGCATGTCGAACGCCGGCAACCCTCCCGCCATGTTCGGCAAGCACCGCGAGACCCCAAGCAACCCCGAAAGCAGCGGATACAACGATTCCTGAGGAAGAAGAATGACGCGCGCGCCCAAGGCTGCCAGCATCGGTGCGTAACGCACGAACTGAATTGTATCTCCCAGTCCTTCATCCGCACAGACAAGAATTGTCTTGCCTTCGATATTCTCCTCGC
>JBAVEE010000268.1:0-3803 GCA_049587575.1 Bradyrhizobium sp. | reverse complement strand
TATATCCGGTAACGTGATCCGTCCAACGATCGGGATTTCCGGACCCGGACTGGACTGATCGCCGCCCCGCCTTAAGCCGCCGACCAGCCGCCATCGATCGGAATCACCGTGCCGGCGATGTCGCGTGCGATGCGCTGCCGATCAACCGGTATCAGAAGTATCCGCACGACAAACCGATTGACATATTATAATACAGAGAAGTTCACGTCCGGCTTCGTCGCCTTTATGAGATCGGCAGAGCCCAAGCAAAAATTCAAACTGAGTATGCGCTATGGCAATAGAGATCGACGCCCACGGCAAGGGCGTTTCGGTCATCACCCTGGCGGGGCATGATGCGGGCAATTTCGTCTATACGCAGGATCTGCTCGATCTTGCGGCAGTGTTGACGACCTGCGCCTCGGACAAGGATTTGCGGGCGCTGGTCGTCACCGGCCGCGGCAACACCTTTTGCGGCGGACGCATCGGCGCCAAGGGGCTGACGCGCGCCTCCGAGGTCGCCGAAGATCTGAACGCAATCCTGAGGGTCAATAGCGCCATCAATGCGCTCAGCGTTCCCTTGATCGTGGCGGTCGAAGGCCAGGCGTTCGGATTTGCTTTCGGAATTACCACCCAGGCTGATTATGCGGTCGCTGCGGAAGACGCTGTCTTCTCGCTCCCGGAGATGTCCCACGGCCTGCCGCCCCTGATCGTTTTTTCCTACTTGTTCCGCTTTGTCCCCTACAAGCGCGCTTTCGAACTCGCCGTCACAAGCCGGCAGATCTCGGCGAAGGAGGCGGCAGAGGCGGGCATCCTCACGGAAATCGTGCCCGCCGGCACCGCTTTGAAGCGGGCAATCGAGGTCGCTGGCAAGATGGCCTCGTTCGATCCGAAGGCGCTTGGCCTGCTTCGCAGGTTCGGGCGCGAGGCCGCGGAGGTGCACTCCAGGCCGAAGAGCGAACACGCTGTCGCATTGATGAGCGTGATGTTGGCAGAACGGACGGCTTCCCACTAGGCCATGCGCCTCACACCTTCGAAGTGTCGCTCTTCGAGCAATGGTACGAATGGATGCCGATGAATGTCTTGGTGACCGGAGGTACTGGATTTCTTGGCGGCTACGTCATGGCGGCGCTGGGAAGGCAAGGACACGAGGCGTTCGCTTACGACATCGCGCCGCCGGGCGTCGAGACACTGGCGGTTTCGCCTGATGTCGCGGCCCGGTTCAGGGCGGGCCAGATCAACGATATCGCCCGGCTTTTTGATGTCTGCCGCACCGAGAAGATCGAGGCGATCGTCCACACTGCAGGAATCGTCGGTCTTGAAGTGTCGCTGGCGCAGCCGGTTGCGACCTACCAGACCAATGTCATGGGACTGGTGAATGTCTGCGAGGTCGCGCGACAATTGCAGATGCGCCGCGTCGTGCTGGTGTCCAGCAATGCCGCCTATCACAAAGGCTCGAGCAGCAGCCTTTGTGAGACCGATCCGGCATTTTCGATCCGTGAGGGCAATCCTGCCGGGCACTACGGCACATCCAAAATGGCCGCCGAAGCCATCGGCCTCGCCTATGCGAGCTTCCAGGATCTCGATTTCCTCAGCTTGCGCGTCACCGCCATCTACGGCTTCGGCATGCGCAGCCCGATGTATATCAAGCCAATGGTTGAAAACGCGGTCCTCGACCGGCCGACACGCTTCGCGACCGGCGGGCGCATGAGGCGTGACTACACCCACGCCCTGGACTGCGCCGACGGAATTATCGCCGCCCTGCAGGCGCCGCGATGGACCGCCGGCGAGCAGCGGGTCATCAACATCGCCAGCGGCAGGGCACGAACCGCCGCCGAAGTCGCCATCATCGTTCGCGACGCGATCCCGGGGGCCGATATCGAGATCGGCGACGCGCTGACGCCGCTGGAAGAACAGAACGTCAAGATGCGGGCTTCGCTCGATGTAAGTGCTGCGAAGCGCCTGCTTGACTGGTCGCCGAAATGGCCGCTCGAAGCGGGCATTTCGGAATATGCCGAAGCTTTCCGTCGCAACATCGTCCGTTCCTGAACGAGTGAACCATGTCCGACCTTCCGAATTATGAAGTCTATGCCATCCGCTACGCGACGCGCGCGTCCAAGCGATCGGACAATTTCATCGGCGGAGATCCCCATGACGGCCCGATGCCGCTCGATTACTATGTCTGGGCTGCGATTGGACCGGATCGGAGCTTCGTCATCGATACCGGATTTACCGCCGAGATCGCCGCCAAGCGAAAACGCGACTATCTGCGTTGTCCGATTGAATCGCTGAGGCTGCTGGGCCTCGACCCGGGAAAGGTCAGCGATGTCATTTTGACCCACCTGCATTACGATCATGTCGGCAATTTCGACAAGCTCCCGGTGGCGACCTTCCACCTGCAGGAAAGCGAGCTGCATTACGCGGTCGGCCGTTACATGCGCTACAAGAAATTGCAGCACTCCTACGAGATCGAAGACGTCGTCGGCATGGTCCGAGCCAATTACGCCGGCCGGGTCAATTTCTACGATGGGGAGGCTGAGCTTTCGCCGGGAATCACGATCCATCCGGCGCCGGGTCATTCGGCAGGCCTGCAATTCGTGCGGGTTCATACCAGGCGGGGATGGGTTGTCCTAGCCTCCGACGTCACGCATTTCTATGAAAACATGGAGGCATACAAGCCGTACGTGACGGCCTTCCATATCGGCGGCATGCTTGAAGGCTTCGACAGGCTTCGCGCAGCAGCCCCCTCCCCCCAGCACATCGTGCCCGGCCACGATCCCCTCGTGATGCAACGTTACAAGGCGCCTCGCCCTGATCTCGACGGCATCGTGGTGCGCCTGGACGATCCACCCAACGCCTGAGCTGCCGTGGAAACGTGCGAAATGACCGATGTCAGCCGGACGCCGAAGGAGAGCATGATGAAAATAGGCTTTGCTGGGCTGGGCGCCATGGGAGGTCCAATGGCGGGTCACCTGTTGGCTGCCGGACACAAGCTTCTGGTGCTGACCCGACGCCGCGAATCCGCCGAGCCTGCCGTCGCGAAGGGTGCAATCTGGGCTGACACCGCAAAGGCCGTCGCGGCAGGATCCGACATCGTTTTCACGGCGCTGCCCGGACCTGCCGAGATCGAGGCCATCATGACCGGAGCGGATGGTCTACGGGCCGGGTTTTCGGCCGGCGCGGCCTATATCGATCTCTCGACCAATTCTCCGGCACTGGTCCGCAAGCTCTCATCCGATTTGGCCACCATCGGCGTTTCCATGCTGGATGCTCCTGTCAGCGGCGGGCCCAAGGGTGCGGCCTCCCGCAAACTGGCGATCTGGGTCAGCGGGGAACGCGCGACCTTTGACATCTGCAAGCCAATCCTCGATCTACTCGGCGATCAGGTGCGCTATCTCGGGCCGAGCGGCAGCGCCTCGGTCGCCAAGCTCGTCCACAACTGCGCCAACTACGGCATCCAGATGGTTTTGGCCGAAGCCTTCACGCTTGGAGTCAAGGCCGGTGTCGATCCCGTCGCTTTGTTCGGCGCGATCCGGCAGGGGTCGCTTGGCCGCCAGCGTGCCGTCGACCGCATGGCCGATCAGTTCTTGCCGCATGAATTCGACACTCCGGCGTTTGCGCTGGAACTCGCCCATAAAGACGTATCGTTGGCCGCCGCGCTCGGCCGCGAAAACGATGTGCCGATGCGGTTCGCGAACATGACCCTGGCCGAGATGACGGAAGCGCTGAACAAAGGCTGGGGGAAACGGGATTCCCGCGCAGCCATGCTGATCCAGGAAGAACGCGCCGGCGTGGACATCCGCGTTCCGCGCGAGGCGCTGCAGGAG
>JBAVEE010000267.1:0-6065 GCA_049587575.1 Bradyrhizobium sp. | reverse complement strand
GCTGCGGCTGCGGCTGCGGGATTGATTCCGGCCGAGCCGCCGAACATCAGGGTGACAGCCAGCAAGGCTGGGGCGAACCATCTTGTCATGAAAGCCTCCTCCGCTTTTTTAGCCTATCAACTGCCCGCCGGTTTCGGGCCGGCATAACAGGCCGATCGCAAAACAGCCCGGCACCACGAAATTGTTTCTCGCGATTTTTGTCGCAAGCTGCATTGACCTGCGTCAAGCGGGCGGACGGGCGGGGGGAGCGAAAATAAAACCTGCGCCGGAGATTTTCAAAACAGGCACAGGCAGCGATCCACCGGTCGCGCTTTAGCCGCGGCGCCAGTGGCAGCTCATGCGGGGCACGATCACGGTGCCGCTGGGCCGGTATTCCTGCACATAGGCCACACTGCACTCCCGCACGGCATTCGAGCCGGGGAAATACCGTGGATAGACGCCGTCGGGTTCCGCCTGATAGCGCGGATAGATACGAAGCCGCCTCGGCGGCCGTCGAGCCGGAGGCCGGGCGGACGGCTCGTCGGCGGGAGCCTGCGACGCCTGCGCGGTCCGCGTCCCCTGCGGCGCGGTCTGCGCATCGGCTCCGGCGGCGAGCAGCGAAAAAACACCCGCGAAAGCTACCGATACTGCCGCTGCCCTGATCCGCATCCCGACGCCCACCCAAACCTGTTGCCGACCCTACGGTCTCCGATTGCCGCGGCAACGTCAACTGCGGGCCGGCGCCATTTCCGGTAGGCACGGCCGCGGGACCCGCGCTAAACAGGTTCGATGTGGACCTCCGCAAAAGCCCCATCGCTCGCCGAGATGGAAATCATGGCGCACGACGTCTTCGCGCAGCTGCCGAAGACATTCCGGGACCTGTGTGAAGGCGTGATCATTCGCGTCGACGATTTCCCGACGGAAGAAGTTCTCGACGAGATGGGCGCGGCAAGCGAATTCGACCTGCTCGGCCTGTTCCACGGGGTGGGCCTGCCGTTTCACAGCGAAACGGATATCCCGCGGCTGCCCAACATGATCTGGCTCTACCGCCGGCCGATCCTCGATTACTGGGCCGAGCATGACGAGGCCCTGGGACGGATCGTCCGCCACGTGCTGATTCACGAGATCGGCCATCATTTCGGCCTCTCTGACGACGACATGGCAGCGATCGAGGCGGCGGCCGATTAAGGGATTTTGCCCTTTAATGCCGGCGGCATTCGCGATAAACCACGCTCGTCAAAACGCTTTTCGTCAATTCCAACCAAGAAGTGCTTTTCGATGGACAAATTCACCACGCTGGAAGGCGTCGCGGCGCCGCTGAAGATCATCAATGTCGATACCGACATGATCATTCCCAAGCAGTATCTGAAGACCATCAAGCGCACCGGCCTCGGCAAGGGGCTGTTTTCGGAACAGCGCTACAAGGACGACGGCAGCGAGAACCCGGACTTCATTCTCAACAAGCCGGCCTATCGCAACGCCAGGATCCTGGTCGCCGGCGACAATTTCGGCTGCGGCTCCAGCCGTGAACACGCGCCGTGGGCGCTGCTCGATTTCGGCATCCGCTGCGTGATCTCGACCTCGTTCGGCGATATCTTCTACAACAACTGTTTCAAGAACGGCATTCTGCCGATCCGCGTCACCCAGGACGACCTCGACAAATTGTTCGACGACGCCGAACGCGGCGCCAACGCGACGCTCTCGATCGATCTTGCGAGTCAGGAAATCCGCGGGCCTGACGGCGGCACCGTGAAATTCGAGATCGACCCGTTCCGCAAGCATTGCCTGATGAACGGCCTCGACGATATCGGCCTGACCATGGAGAAGAAGGCCTCGATCGATGCCTACGAGGCCAGGGCGAAGACCGCGCGCGCCTGGGCTTGATCGTAGCACTTTGCGGCCTGAAATCGTCACCTTCTGGCATGGCCCGCTCGATGCGCTGAGAAGGCTGTGCCTGAGATCGCAGGTCGCCGCCGGCCACAAGGTCACCGTCTACAGTTTCGATCCGCTGGCGCAATTGCCCGACGGCGTCGGCAACGCCGAAGCCGAAGCGATCCTGCCGCACAGCTTCGCCGAACGGCTGCGCCCGACGGGCCCCGACGGCGTATGGCGCGACTGGACCACGCTGCAATTCTCGGACTTTTTCCGGATGCGGCTGATGGCGCTGCACGCGGGCCTGTGGCTCGACGCCGACGTTCTGCTGCTCAAGCCGGTCGAGATCGAGCCGGCAAAGCCTTATTTCGCCTGGGAGCGGCCGCGGCAGCTCGGCAATTCCGTGCTCTATCTGCCACCGGGCGATCCGATCGTCGCGGCGTTCGCTTCCCTGATGCGGCAGGACGAATTGACGCCGGACTGGCTGGCGCTGCGACACCGCCTGACTTTCGCCGTTCGCAAACTTCGCGGCTCCAAGCGGCTCTCGGATATTCGCGTCGCGATCTATGGGCCCGCGGCGCTGACCGCGCTCGCCCGCCGCGCCGGCGAACTGCGCTACGCGCTGCCGAAGAAGTCGTTTTATGCGGTGCATGCCGAACCCAGGCTATTCTTCGAGCCGCAGGATTTTTCAGCGCTGACCGGCGACCCCGACATTATCGGGTTTCACATTTCGCCGAAGGGCCGCGGCAGCACCGCCCCGGTTCCGGGCAGCCTTTATGCCTGGGCGGCGGCGCGGTTCTAGCCTTCCCGGATCGGGCGTCAGCACCAGACCTCGGATGTGCCGTTGCCCACCGGGTGCTCCTTGCCGGCCTCAAGAAGCCGCCGATTGGTTTGATCTAGCGCAACGATGCCGACGCCCGTTGGTGCTCTATTTTCTTTGATCGGAGGTGCCCCATGACCGCCCAAGAGAATTTGAGAGACGAGCCGCATTCCATCGTCGAACGATTGACCCATACGTTTAGCGACTGGCTCAAGCACCGGCAGGAACTCAGCGAGATACGCCAGCTCGACACGTTGGAGTTCGACCGTATCGCAAGCGACCTGCGGGTTTCTCCCGCGGATCTCAATGAATTGGTTCAGCAGGGGCCACATGCCGCCGACGAGTTGCCGAAACTGCTCAAGGCTCTCGGCATCGACCATGACGATCTGGCGCGCGTCGAACCCTTCGTGCTGCACGACATGGAGCGCGTCTGCGCCTTGTGCCAGAACAAGCGCGAATGCGACCGCGATCTCGCCGCCGGAACCTCGCCCGAGCACTATCGGGGATATTGCCTCAACGCGCCCACGATCGAACAGCTCGGCCAGGCGGTGAGCAAATGAAAATCTCCCGCTCCGCCTGGATCCATATTTCCCTGGCGCTGGTTATCGCGCTCGCCGCGCTGTTCCTGATCCGCCTGCACAATGCGGGGGGAATCGCGCCTCTCTCCATTGTCACGATCCGGTAAACCGGATCACGGTGTGAGCCGGGCTAACCGCCATTATCAGTGCGCAAGCGCCGCGATCGAGTCCGCGATCGCTATCGTACGCCTCGCCATGTCGGCATGCAGCCGCTCCACCATCTGTCCGTCCAGCGAAATCGCGCCGCGCGAAGCGTTCTCCGGCCGATCGAACGCGGCGATGATCTTGCGGGCGTAGGCGACCTCCTCCGCGGGCGGCGTGAAGATGGCGTTGCAGGCCTCGATCTGGCCAGGATGGATCAAGGTCTTGCCGTCGAAACCCAGATCGCGCGCTTGCGTGCACTCCTGCCCGAAACCGTTGAAATTGCTGAAATCGCTGTAGGGTCCGTCGAGGATCTCGAGGCCGTAAGCGCGGGTGGCGAGAATGCAGTGCGTGATCATCGGCAGCATCGCCGCGCGGCCCGGTTGCATGCGTATCCGCGTCTCGCGCGAGATATCGTTCGGCCCGAATACGAAGCCGGCCAGCCGCGTCTCGCTATTGCGTGAGGTGGCGGCGAGTTCCTCGGCGTGCAGCACCGCACGCGCGGTCTCGATCATGGTCCAGACCCGGATCGACGGATCGGCACCGGCGTCGCGCAGGCAACGGGCGATGGTGGCAAGGTCCTCCACGCTGGAAACCTTTGGAACCAGAATGCCGTCGGGCCGGGCCTTGGCGGCCATCGCGACGTCATCCATCCACCACGGCGAATCCGGCGCATTGGTGCGGATCAGAAGCTCGCGCTTGCCGAAGCCTTTTGCCGCAATCGCCCCCGCGATCTGGTCGCGCGCCAGCGCCTTGGCCTCCGGCGCCACGGAATCCTCAAGATCGAGGATGAGGCCGTCGGCGGGGAGATTGCGTGCCTTTTCCAGCACCCGGGCATTCGATCCGGGCATGAACAAAAGGCTGCGGCGCGGACGGATCATGGATTGGTTCCCTTCGAATTTCGAGCCCGCCCGGCAAACCCGGTTCGACGTCGTCACGGCGGATTTGGCGGCAGCGTATGGTTTGAGCACGATCTCCGGGCAAGCGTTCAACGTTTGTCCCGCGGAAAAAACCGGTGTCCGCTTTTCCGGTTCATGCTTTAACATTTCAGCCTTTCGTCCGAAAGGCTTGTTCCGGCTTGCAGCCTGTGGTTAGCAACTCGCATGTCCCCATTCCCGCAACAACTGCTTGACGGCTACCGAACCTTCACCTCGCAGCGGCTGCCGACCGAGCAATCGCGCTACCGCGAATTGTCCGAGCGCGGCCAGGCCCCGGACGTGATGGTGATCGGCTGCTGCGATTCCCGGGTATCGCCGGAGGTGATCTTCGACGCCGGCCCGGGCGAACTGTTCGTGATGCGCAACATCGCCAATCTGGTGCCGGTCTATCAGCCCGATAGCAACGCGCATGGCGTGTCGGCAGCGCTGGAATATGCGGTGACGGTGCTGCGGGTGAAACACATCGTCGTGCTCGGGCATGCGCAATGCGGCGGCATCCGCGCCTTCATCGACAAGATCGAGCCGCTAACGCCCGGCGACTTCATCGGCAAATGGATGGCAATGTTCATCAAACCGGGCGAGACCGTCTCCCAGCGCGACCATGAGTCGATGGCCGATTTCACCATCCGGATCGAGAAGGCGGCCGTGTTCCGCAGCCTGGAGAACCTGATGACGTTTCCGTTCGTGCAGGCTCCGGTCGGGCGCGGCGAGCTATTCCTGCACGGCGCCTATTTCGGCGTGGCCGAAGGCTCGCTGTTCGTGCTCGATCCGGCGGCAAAGGAATTTCGCAGCGTGCGGGAAGAGCCGCAGGCCGGCCGATAACTATTCGCCGCCGTGGCCGCCGCTGCTCCAGCGGTCCGACAGCGACAGCATGAACGCCGAAACCACGAACACCAGGTGCACGCCGACCAGCCAGGCCAGCTTGCCGGGATCGAATACGGTGTCGAGGTTCATGAACGCCTTCAGCACCTGGATCGCGGAAATCGCCACGATCGAAGCCAGCAGCTTTTGTTTCAAGCCGCCGAAATCGATCTTGGTCATCCAGTCCGGCCAGTCCGGATGGCCGCCGGGATCAATCTTCGAGACAAAATTCTCGTAGCCGGAAAACACCACGATCAGGATCAGATTGCCGGTCAGCGACACGTCGATCAGGCTGAGCACGCCGAGAATGATGTCGGACTCCTTGGAGCCCGGCGCATGCAGGATGAATTCCCACAGCAGCATGCAGAATTTCAGCATCAGCACCACGAGGCTGACGACGAGGCCGAAATAGAACGGAGCCATCAGCCAGCGGCTGTTGAAGATCAGGCTCTCCAATCCGGTCTCGACGCGCTTGAGCCTGGGATTGGGCCGATAGGGAGCCGGCTGTTCGGTCATCGCGCTTCCGACTCCCGTTGCAGGGTTACGCCGCCTTTTTCTTGGCGCTGATCAGCTTGCGGTTGATCAGGCATTCGGCGATCTGGACCGCGTTCAGCGCGGCGCCCTTGCGCAGATTGTCCGACACGCACCACAGCACCAGGCCGTTGTCCACCGTGGGATCGGCGCGGATGCGGCTGATGTAGGTGGCGTCCTCGCCGGCCGCCTCGTAGGGCGTGACGTAGCCGCCCGGTTCGTGCTTGTCGATCACGAGGCATCCCGGCGCATTGCGCAGGATGTCGCGCGCCTCGTCCGGCGAAATCGGATTTTCGAATTCGATGGTGACGGCTTCGGAATGGCCGACGAACACCGGCACCCGCA
>JBAVEE010000266.1:0-2133 GCA_049587575.1 Bradyrhizobium sp. | reverse complement strand
CCATTTGTCGATGTCGGATCTGAGCCGGGCCGAAATTTCCTCCGGCGTACCCGCCCTGGCCTCGATGCCGAGCGCGAGCAGCCGCTTCTTAAGCGCGGCGTCGGCTAGTATATCCTGCAGGGCGCCGTTGAGCGTCTTCACGATTTCCGGCGGCGTGCGGGCTGGCGCAAACAGCGCGTTCCAGGAGACGACGTCGTAATTGGCGACGCCGCTTTCCTGCACGGTGGCGAGATCGGGTGTGCTTTCCGAGCGCACCGCGCCCGACGACGCCAGCGCGCGGAATTTGCCATCGGCAAGATTGCCCTTGATCGCCGAGTAGCTGTCGATCATCAGCGCGATATTGCCCTGCAGCAGCGAGACCTCGACCTCGGGCGTGCCGCGATAGGGAACGATGGTGAAATCGATATCGGCCGCGGTCTTGAACAATTCGGCCGACAGGTTCTGCGTGCTGCCGATATTGATGGTGCCGACGTTCAGCGCGCCGGGTTTTGCCCTGGCGGCTGCGATGAAATCCGCAAGCGTCTTGAAGTCGGACGACGCCCCCGTACAGAAGATGAAATCGAAAAATCCGAGGCTCGAGATCGGCGCGAACTCCTTCAAGGGGTCGAACGGCAGCTTCTCGAACAGCGAAACGCTGATCGCGGTTCCGTTGGTCAGCATGACCAGCGTATAGCCGTCCGGCGGAGACGAAATCACCGTCCGCGCCGCGGCGATGCCGCCGGCGCCGGGCTGATTCTCCACGTAGAAGCGCTGGCCGAGCTTTTCGCCGAGCTTTTCCGCGATGATGCGCGCGGTGGTATCGGCGACGCCACCGGCCGCGAACGGCACCACGACGCGCACGGCCCTGTTCGGATAGTTCGCCTCCGCGCGGGCGCGTGTCGGCAGTCCGAGCAGCGCGCAAGCGGCAAGCACCGTCAGAGACAGCGCGACGAACATGCGCCTGTTGGCGTGACCGGCAGATTTCATGAACAAATCCTATATTTATTTGGCAGCAAGGCCGCAAGCCGTCGGCTCGCTGCCGTATTGGAGTGGCCTGTTGCGCGCCGATCGGGCTTTGCCGCTATCGCGCCAGACGGGCGTCCAGCGACCATCTACCGGCTCCGACGATCAGAAGATAGAGGCAGCCGAGCAGCATCGTGAGGTCGGCGCGCGACTCGTGCATCGCGCTCCAGAAGCCCAGGCGCTTGATGTCGCCGAGGTGAAACATCCCGACATCGTGTCCGAGCAGGATCGGAAGTTTTGTCGAAACCAGCGCGACGATCATGATGACGATGAGCGGCACCGCGGCAAGCCGCGTCAACAGCCCGAGGATGATGAGCAGACCGCAGACGGTCTCGACAACACCTACGAACGGACCCATGATTTCGGGAAAGGGAATGCCGATCTTCGTGAAACGCCCCGCACCGAGAACATCGGCGAAGGCCAGTTTTTGAATGCCCTCGGGCAGAAAAACAACGAGTCCAACGAGAAGCCGCACCAGGATGGTCCAGCCCGATTCGCTGGTCCGCAGGATATTGTTCAAGGTCATCGCGGCATCCTTTCAGACGTTTTGACCGGCTTCACCCCAACGCGGTCAGACGGCGCGCGAACGATACTCAGAACAGCCGCGACAGGGTGCCGGCGGCTGCCAGCAGCACCACCACGACCCAGGGCGGCATCTTCCAGACGACGAGCAGCAGGAAGCCTGCAAGCGCAAGCGCAAAATCGCGCGGCGTCAAGACCGCGCTGGTCCAGACCGGATGATAGAGCGCCGCGCCGAGAATGCCGACCACGGCGGCGTTGGTGCCGCGCATGGCGGCCTGAGCGGCGGGGCGCGTGCGCATCGCATCCCAGAACGGCAACATGCCGTAGACGAGCAGCATGCCCGGCAGCAGCAGCGCGATCAGGGCGATGGCCGCGCCGGCAAGGCCGTTCGGCGGAGGTCCCATCACCGCGCCGAGATAGGCGGCGAAGGTGAAGAGCGGTCCGGGCACCGCCTGCGCCAGGCCGTAGCCCGCCAGAAAGGACTCGTTGCTGACCCAGCCGGGCGTGACCACCTGCGCCTGCAGCAGCGGCAGCACGACGTGGCCGCCGCCGAACACCAGCGCACCCGAGCGGTAGAACGCGTCGAACAGCGCGAGACCATGCGATCCG
>JBAVEE010000265.1:0-4099 GCA_049587575.1 Bradyrhizobium sp. | reverse complement strand
CCTTAATCACGTTCGTAAAACAAAAACGCCACTGACGATCTTTCTGGTCAATGGAGTAAAGCTGCAGGGGATTGTCACCTGGTTTGACAATTTCTGCCTGCTGCTGCGGCGCGACGGTCACTCGCAGCTCGTCTACAAGCATGCGATTTCGACCATCATGCCGGGCGCTCCGATCCAGCTGTTCGAAGGCGGCGAGGATGCTCCGGCTTGAGAGTGATCTGATTGGAACCCCGAGATATCGAAGGGGGGGCCGACCGTCCGCGGGCGGCAGGGGGTAGAGCTACCGGGCGGGTGATCGTCATCGGTCCGTATTTGCGTATGCGCCGCGGCGATCCCGACGCGCAAACAGATTCTCATGCCATCCGCGGCTCCGAGGCGAGACTGGAGGAAGCCGTCGGTCTGGCGCGGGCTATCGACCTGACCATCGCGGACGCCCTGATCGCGCCGGTGAGCCAGATCCGGCCCGCGACCTATCTCGGCAAGGGCACGGTCGAGGAGATCCTCGGGCTCGTGACCGGTCACGAGATCGAACTGGTGGTGATGGACTGCGCCCTGTCGCCGATCCAGCAGCGCAATCTTGAGAAGGCCTGGAACACCAAGGTCCTCGACCGGACCGGGCTGATCCTCGAAATCTTCGGCCGCCGCGCCAAGACCAAGGAGGGCGCGCTTCAGGTCGAACTGGCGCATTTGAATTATCAGCGCAGCCGGCTGGTGCGGTCGTGGACCCATCTGGAGCGGCAGCGCGGAGGTTTCGGCTTCATGGGTGGTCCGGGTGAAACCCAGATCGAGGCCGATCGCCGTCTGATCGGCGAGCGCATCACGCGCCTTGAGAACGAAATCAAGAAAGTTCAGGCGACGCGGCGGCTGCATCGGGCCGGGCGGCAGCGGGTGCCTTACCGGGTGGTGGCGCTGGTCGGTTACACCAATGCTGGGAAATCGACCCTGTTCAACCGCCTGACCCGCGCCGAAGTGCAGGCCGCCGACATGCTATTTGCAACGCTTGATCCGACGCTGCGGGCGCTCAGTTTGCCGCATGGCGGCAAGGCGATGCTGTCGGACACGGTTGGTTTCATTTCCAACCTGCCGACACAACTTGTTGCTGCGTTTCGCGCGACGCTCGAGGAAGTGCTGGAAGCCGACGTCATTCTCCACGTCCGCGACATCTCGCATGAAGACACCGATGCGCAGCAGCGGGATGTCGAAACCGTGCTGCGCCAGCTTGGCATTGACCCAGATGCCGGCATGCGCATCCTCGAGGTCTGGAACAAGATCGATCGCTTCGATCCGGAGGAGCGCGAAAACCTGCGGAATATCGCCGCCCGCCGCCCGCCGGAGCGGCCGTGTTTCCTGGTTTCGGCCGAGACCGGGGAGGGGATCGATGCGCTGCTCGCGGCGATCGAAGTCAGGCTGGCGGCAACGCGTATGACGCTGGATCTATCGATCGACGCCGCCGACGGCGCCGGGATCAGCTGGCTGCACCGCAATTCGGAAATCCTCAACAAGGAATTCCACGATGGGCGGTTCGATATGACCGTAAGAGTCGATCAAACCAAGCGCGACATCGTGGTCAACCGCTTCGACGCCGTGCCGCACGTCGTTCCATAATCTGACCGTACTCCTACTCTTTCTCCTTCGCCTCGTCCCACAGCGCATCCATTTCCGGGAGGGATGCGCTCTCGAGTGAGCGCCCCTCTGCGGACAGCGCGCGCTCGATATAGCCAAAGCGGCGCTCGAATTTCGCGTTGGTGCCGCGCAGGGCGAGTTCCGGATCGACGCCGGTGTGCCGTGCCAGATTGACCAGCGCGAACAGCAGGTCACCGGTTTCGTCAGCGAGTTCGCCGGCGTCGCCGCGGTCAAGGGCCGCCTCGATCTCGTCGGCTTCTTCGCGAATTTTGCGCAAGACTGCGCGCGGATCGTTCCAGTCGAAGCCGACGCTTGAGGCCTTGCGCTGCAGCTCCATGGCGCGCGCCAGCGCCGGCTGACCCGCTTTGACGCCCGACAACAGCGAATTGTGGGAGGTTTCGTCCGACAGCCGCCGTGCCGCGCGTTCCGCCTTTTCCTCGGCCTTGATCCGCTCCCACGCGCCCTTGACGTCCGATGACGTCAATCGTCCGTCCTCGTCGGCGAAGACATGCGGATGCCTTCGAATCATTTTGCGGGAGATCGCGTCGACCACGTCGCCGAACGCGAACGCGTTCTGCTCTTCCGCCATGCGGGCATGAAACACCACCTGCAGCAGGAGATCGCCGAGTTCCTCACGCAGGTCATCGAGATCGCCGCGCGCGATGGCGTCGACGACTTCGTAGGCTTCCTCGATGGTGTAGGGAGCAATGGTCGCAAAATTCTGTTCGAGATCCCAGGGACAGCCGCTGCCGGGCGTTCGTAACGCCGCCATGATATCGAGCAGGCGTGAAATGTCGCGGGAAGGGGTCATGATGCACCGGCGTGAGGAGGTCGTGAAGTCCTGTATGCCGCAAGATGCGTGTCGATCCCAGTAAAACGCGCCGAACTGGCGGCTATTTCCACCGATTGGCCAAGGGGGCGATGGGTGCTAAGGGGGCGTCCCATGGGCAATCAATTCCTCTCCGAAACTGCGCTGGTGCTGTTCTCCGGCGGGCAGGATTCCGCTGTCTGCCTCGCCTGGGCCTTGCGGCGCTTCGCGCGGGTCGAAATGCTCGGCTTTAACTACGGGCAGCGCCACGTCATCGAGCTCGAATGCCGCGACCATCTGCTTGACGGTATCAAATCATTGCGCGCGGATTGGACGGCCAAGTTCGGCGAGAGCCACACATTGGCGATTCCGACACTGGCCGAGATCTCCGACACCGCGCTGACGCGAGACGTCGCGATCGCGATGGGCGGGGACGGGTTGCCCAACACGTTCGTGCCCGGCCGCAATCTGGTGTTTTTGACATTTGCCGCCGCGCTGGCCTACCGGCGTGGCATCCGCCACATCATCGGCGGGATGTGCGAGACCGATTATTCCGGTTATCCCGATTGCCGCGACGAGACCATCAGGGTGCTGCAGTCCGCGCTCAATCTCGGCATGGCCCGGCAATTCGAATTGCATACGCCGCTGATGTGGCTGGACAAGGCCGGCACCTGGAAGCTGGCGAACGAGCTCGGCGGGCCAGGGCTGGTCGACCTTATCCGCGAACACTCCCACACCTGCTATCTCGGCGAACGCGGCGTGCGCCATGAATGGGGATATGGTTGCGGCAAATGCCCCGCTTGCGCGCTGCGCGCGAAGGGATGGCTCGAATATGCGGATTCAAGGATGGCGTGATCCTCAGGATCGGACGCGTTTAAGTTCCAAAATCCTCAGGCTTCAGCACGATCGGCGAGCCATGGGGCGTACGATCGGCGGCGTGATCCCAGGCGTCGCGGTAACGACGCAGGGTTTCGAAAGGCGCGACCCCCTTCGCGGCGACCAGCGTTTCCAGCGTCGCGAGCCAATGCCGGTAATAGGTGGTTCCATCGTCAGGATCGCCGGATTGCTGCGCGCGTTTGATTTCATCGGCAAGCGCCGCGGCCCACTCGTTCCAGCTGAACAGGCCGCGCTCATGCAGCGAGAGCGCCATCGCAAACGCCTGCGCCTCCCAGGGCTCGCGAAACACCGGGCCGTCGTCGTCGCGGGGCAGATCAGGCAGAGCGTTGGTCGCGCGCGCCGCGGCAGCGTCCGTCATGCCGTCTCCAGATACGGTTCGAACGCGTCGATGGAGATCTTGACGGTGGGATCGGCATCCGGGCCCCACAGTTCGGCCCCATCGAACACGACGGTGTAGAGCCATTGAGGGTTCTCGCCGGCCTCCATCGCCGCCGAGTCCGGAAAGACGTTGCAGCCGAGGTTGCGCTCGACCACGCCGACATGGCCGCGCGCGTAGCGCGGCAGCCGCGTGTGGGTTGCCGGATGCATGTTCTTCGCACGCACGCGGTCGCCCGGCTGGAATTTGGCCGGCGCGGGCGCGTTGCGCCCGAACTTGCCGCGCATCATCACGCGCTCGACGTCGGCGATGGTGAACTTGCCGCGTTTGAGCGGCTTCGCCGGTTCCATCGCGTGACCGGCGGCGATCTCCGAGGCCGCGATGTAACCCTTGTC
>JBAVEE010000264.1:0-1916 GCA_049587575.1 Bradyrhizobium sp. | reverse complement strand
TGAGAGCGTCGGCGCAATCCGCAAACGCGACCACGCTTTCGAGTTCGTGGTAGCCGTCCACCCGCCGTCCAACCACCCGAAGGGTCAGGTTGACCTTGGCGCGCCCGTCCCCAACCAGCGCAGCTGCGGGGGTTTTGGCATTCGCTTCGGTATCTCCGCCGGTCGTCATCGCGAATGCAAAATCCAAATAAACCGCACTGGAATTGTGTTTTAAGCGTCGGCTGGCTCGGGATTCGCGACCGGCCGGCCGCAGCATCCAAATCTCAGAGCCGCAACGCCGGCGATCGGCACCGGCCTTTCGCTCAACCGCCGTTTTGATCAGCCGCCTTTGCCGTCTTCTTTCTTCTTGTCCGCGGAGGCGGCCGAGGAGGTATCGTCGGGAAGCCCGTTTGCGATCTTGGCCTCGATCTTCGGCAGATCCTCCGGATCGGGCTTCAGGTCGCGGGCGTGCGCCCACTGGAATTTGGCTTCCTGCGTACGGCCGATCCGCCAATAGGCGTCGCCGAGATGGTCGTTGATCGTCGGGTCCTCGGGCTTGAGATCGATCGCGCGCTCGAGATTCTTCACCGCGTCCTCATAATTGCCGATGCGGTAATAGGCCCAGCCCAGCGAGTCCACGATGTAGCCGTCATCCGGGCGCTGATCGACGGCGCGCTTGATCATCTTCATGCCCTCGTCGAGATTGATACCCTGATCAATCCACGAATAGCCGAGATAGTTCAGCACGTGAGGCTGCTCGGGCTGCAGCTCGAGCGCCTTGCGCATGTCCGCCTCGGCCTTGTTCCACTGCTTGGAGCGCTCCTCGCAGATACCCCGGTAATAGTAATAAACCGCGTTGGATTTGTCGTTGTTCGCGGGCAGCGCATCGATACCCTGCGAATAGGTCTGGGTGCAGTCAGCGAACTTCTTGCGGCCGCGCTCGACATTGCCAAGCGCCATGATCGCCTCAAGGTCCTTGGGGTCCTCCGCCGTGACCGTTTTCAATATCTTGATCGCTTCGTCGCTGCGGTCGGCGGCGTCGAGGTTGATCGCGAGCTGAATCTGCGCATTGCGCTTTAGCGGCGAACTAGCCGGCATGCGCTCGTAGACCTTGATCGCCATCGCCGGCTTCTTCACCGATTCGTAAAGATCGGCCAGCGACAGCAGCGCCAAGGGATGATTGGGCACGAGATACAGCGCGAGCTGCAAATAGACCAGCGCGAGGTCCTCGCCGCCGCGGCGCGTCAGCGTGGCGCCGATCCCGTAAAGCGCCTCGGCGGCGCCGGCCTGCGCCGAGTCGACCAGCGGCGGCAGTTTCTTGCCGGCCCTGGTCTCGCGCAGGCCTTCCAAAATCAGCGGATGCCGCGGCAGCTTCTTGTCGAAGGCCTCATAGATCGCCGTCGCCGATGCATCGTCCTTGTTGCGCGACAGCCAGCGCGCATAGTCGTCGGCCACGCGCAGCATGGAATCCTCAAGCTTGTAAGCCCGCTCGAGGCGCACGCCGGCGTCCTTTTCCTTGCCCGCGAGTTCAAGGATCATGGCGGAATGCAGGTCCTTGAAGATTGGATACCATTCCGGTCCGGTCAACTTGTCGATGTTGGCGACGGCCGATTTGGTGTCGCCAGCGCCGTAACTGGCCCAGGCCGACAGCAGGGTCGCGACCAGATCCGTGATCGGTCCGCGTACCGACTGATTGATATTGGTCTGTGCGCTCGCGTATTTCTTCAGCTTCAGATCGCGCACGCCGACGACAAGCCTGGCAACGCGATTGGATTTATCGACCGTCAGAATGCGGTCGGCAAGCTTTACGGCCTCGTCAATATCGCCGTCCGCGAGCGATGAAATGAACGCCCGATCGAGCAATTCATTGTTCTTCGGATCGATACGAAGCGCCGAGCGATAGAACGTCGCCGCCGAACTGGCGTCGCGCTCGATGC
>JBAVEE010000263.1:0-6675 GCA_049587575.1 Bradyrhizobium sp. | reverse complement strand
TCGGCGATGTCGAGTTCGACCTCGCGCAACGCCTCGTCGGAATTGGCGCTGTCCATCTGGTAGGTGCGCTTGTCGCCGCTCAGCGTCTTGGCAGAGCCGACGGCGTCGCGGAACGGGCCGTAGAAGGCGGAGGCATATTTCGCGGCATAGGCCATGATCTGCACGTCCAGAAATCCGGCAGCGTCGAGCCCTTCGCGGATCGCGCCGACGCGGCCGTCCATCATGTCCGACGGCGCGATGATGTCGCAGCCGGCTTCCGCCTGCACCAAGGCCTGCCGCACCAGGACTGCCACCGTCTCGTCGTTGAGGATCCTGCCGTCCTCGATCAGCCCGTCATGGCCGTGGCTGGTGAAGGGATCGAGCGCCACATCGCACAGCACCCCCAGGCCGGGAAATTCCTTCTTGATGGCGCGCACCGATTTGCACACGAGATTATCGGGGTTGACCGCCTCGGAGCCCTGTTCGTCGCGCAGGCCCGGCTCGGTATAGGGAAACAGCGCGATGCAGGGGATGTTCAGTTTCACCGCGCGCTCGGCGTCGCGCACCGCCTGGTCGACCGAAAGCCGGTCCACCCCGGGCATCGAGGCGACGGCCGTGCGCTTGTTGTGGCCATCGGCCACGAACAGCGGCCAGATCAGGTCGTCGGTGGTGAGAACGTTTTCGCGCACCAGGCGGCGCGCCCATTCCGCCTTGCGGTTGCGGCGTGGCCGGACCACCAGGTCGAGGCTGGGGGCGGAGAGGGCGGTCTTCCCGCGCGGCGTGTCGCGCATTTCGATCGGACGCCCGAATTTGATCGCCATGTGATGTTCTCTCCTCAAGCGGCCGGCTGATTTCGATCCGTTTCTAGCACCTTGCGGGGCTTCCGTCACCGCGGCCTTGACCTGTCGCAAGTTCAATTGAACTTGCGGCAAGCCCGATTGATTTTGCCGCGCCGAGGGGCCATGAGTGTCTCTCGAGGCTTGATCCTCGAGGTCACGAGCAGCACTCACTGATGTCCGAAACCCCAACACGCGACCCATCGCGGGACCATGCCATGTCGGTGGCGGCGATTTCGTCCGAGCGCGTCGAATCTGACGATAATCTGTGGACCCGCCGGCTGGTGCTGTTCCTGCGCATCATGGCGGTCGTCTCCATTGCCAAGGGGCTCTACCACTGGGCCCAGGTGACCGGCTTCATCGGCGGCGAGGAAGAAGCCTTCGAGAACCAGCCGATGGCATGGCAGGCCGCCACGGTGTATTTCGCCGTCATCGAACTCGTCGCCGCCGTCGGACTTTGGCTGGCGACGCCGTGGGGGGCGGTGGTGTGGCTGACGACCGTGGTGTCGATGGCGGTGATCGAGCTGATGTTTCCGGGCATCTACGGCGGCAGCCTGGTCGTGGTGGGATTTGAAGCCGTGATGCTGGCGGCCTATCTCGCGCTGGCATGGATGGCGGCGCGAGAACGGCCGCCATAGCGATCGGAATTCAGCCGGACGTACCCGGACCCCGTGCAGGTGCATAAAATTTTCCGCCAATTTCGCGGTAACTTTTGAGCAACCCTAAAGACTCCGGTCATACCTGTTACGCAGGCGTTTCGAATTTGAACGATGCTGTTCCCATATGCGACAGCGTGCGCCAACGAAGCGTGAACAGGGCGTGCGCACCGTCAATGAAAGGTTGCGAAAAGTCCTTGTCTGGTGGGCTTAATCCGCGATTCACTGTCTTAAATTCATGATCTCTTTATTGTCTTATTTAAGCGGTTCTTCAACCGGCCGGCTTAAGTTGTGACTATCAGACGGGACCAAAGTTTCGTCGAATAAGTCGATAAAAACGACAACAGGGGAAGTGTCATGATGAAAGCCGTTGCAACGGCGGTGGAAACCGCCGAACGCGCTCCGGGTCAGGCTCCGGTGCAGCCGCTCTATCTCGAAGCATTGACTTTGGTGGAGCGGCTGCATCGCCGCCTGCTCGACGTCATCAAGGATGAATTCGATCGCCGCGGCCGGGCCGATATCAATTCGGTGCAGGCGCTGCTGCTCTATAACATCGGCGACAAGGAACTGACCGCGGGCGAGCTGCGCACGCGCGGCTATTACCTCGGCTCCAACGTTTCCTACAATCTGAAGAAGCTGGTTGAACTCGGCTTCCTCGACCATCAGCGTTCGCGCGTCGATCGCCGCTCGGTCCGGATTCGCCTGACCGCGCAGGGCCAGGAAATCCGCAAGATCGTCGACGCGCTCTACCAGAAGCACGTCAAGACCGTGGAACAGGTCGGCGGCATCTCCAACGAGGAGTTCGCAACCCTCAACAAGTCGCTGCACCGGCTCGAGCGGTTCTGGACCGACCAGATCCTCTACCGGCTCTGAGATTTTTTTTCGGCCAAGCCGGCGACTCGAAAAGACCGGCAGCCGCTCGATAACGACAAGAGACTTCCCCCAAGCGCATCGGCCCGGCTTTCCGGGCCGGTGCGTTTTGCTTTTCGTAGCGTTTTTCCGGAGGTCGATACCGGTTGGCTTGAGGGAAACGCGTCGAAAACAAGGGATGGGACTCCAGATTCCATTGGAACCGGAAACCGGTTTCCCGAAATGGAACTTTTGCACCGCGGCGGGCTTATCTTTCCATATTGGAGGCCAGGTCATGCTGATCGAGCGGGGATTGCAGGTGATGAGCGTCGAACTAGTCGGCGACGCCTACGCCATCGCCTCGAATTATCTGCGCCGCAGCGGCGCCATCCCCGACAGCCTTGCCACCAACGAGGCGCTTCTCGAAAGCATCGTTCAGATGTTCGATCGCGGCGAGTTCAACAAGATCAGGCTCGCCAACAAGGCGATCGCGAAGTTCGAAGCCGCAGAGCTTGTTTAGCCAAAGAGGATTGCATGGAAGCCGCCATCGACCGCATCATGATGACCTACGATCTCCTGTTGAACCGCTCCGCCGCGGCAAGCGCCGAGGCGCGCGTCAGGGTCACCGATTACGTCACCACCCTGTTCGAGGCCGGCGAGAAGGACATGCATCGGCTGACCGTGTGCGGCTTGACCTATTTGCGCGAGCTCGACGGCGCCAGCGATCCGGTCAAGGCCGGCTATACGGGGCTGTAGGGCGGAGCAAGGCGCACGGGCCGGACTTGCGCGCCCCGGCTGCAACATGGAGTGCAGGCTGAGGTCGCAGTTTGGGCCACCTGCGCTGTCCGTGCACCAAAAACTCCCGGCGTTCCCGCCAAAGCAGGCGTTTCACGTGTTCGTCGGCGTTGCCGCGCCCACGGCAAGCAGCGTTTGCGATCGATCGCCGCGTCGGCCGAACCACTGCCGACTCAGTGAGCAATCAGCAGCGGAACGCTGGCGTCGCGCAGCAAGGATCGGGTCACGCCGCCGAAGATCATTTCGGTTGTCCGGGCATGGCTGTAAGCGCCGACAACAATCAGGTCGGAATGGTGGCGTTCCGCATGGGCCATGATGGTCTTCGCGATGGGCTCGCCTTTCGACTGCACCTGTTCGACCACCACCCTGGCGCCATGGCGAATGAGATATTGGGCAATGTCCGCGCCGGGCTCCTCGCCGTGACGGGGATTTTTTTCGGGATCGACCACGAGGACGGTAACGGATTGCGCGCCGACAAGAAACGGAAGCGCATCGGCGATCGCGCGCCGCGCCTCGCGGCTGGCATTCCAGGCGACCACGACATGTTCGGCAGCGGTGCCCTTCCAGGGCTCCGGCAACAGCAGAAACGGCACGCCGGTGGCGAGAAGAAGCGCTTCGGCCGACCAGTCGCGCGGCAATCCACCGGGGCGCGGGCCTCCGACGATCACCAGATCGGCATGCAGGGAATTCAGCGCAGTGCCGTCATTGAAATCGTCCTCGTGGAGGAAGCGGAATTCGAAGCTGACGTCGTTGCGGGCGCAGATGGCGGAGAAACTTCGTTTCGCCGCGTCGATCGCCGCCGCTTCCCTGGAACGGTGGTTGGCAATGACCTGCCGGACAGCCTGCCGCCCCTGGACAAAGGATTCCGCAGGACTGCCGTCGCAGCTCGAAGGCACCGCGAAAATCCCGATCAGGTGGGCGCCATGACGCGACGCCATCCCGGCCGCATAAGCGGTGCGCGCTTCGCCGCCCGGCGTGGCATCGACAAAGACGGCGATACTTTTAAATGGCATTGAAGAATTTCCCCTCGCGCACCGGCGCCCGCCGCGGTCTCGCGTCGATCGGCATCGTGATACGATCGTGATCATAGCTTGCCGCTTGGTTTGCACTTTGATCAGGCTCAAGGGCCGCTGCGCGCGTCACCAGCGGCCCAAGCGATCCGCTCAAACCGATAATACGAGGTTGCAGGGGCGGGGGCGCTGACAGCATTTTTTCGGAAATTCCGAAATATCGCTTTTCACCCGACCCAAATCAGTCCTATATTGACCGCCATCCCGCCCGACATGAGGGGCGTTTCGCGATCGTCACGGACGTAGGGCGGGATGCGGTGGACGCGGCGGCGGCGCAAGACGAGCGACGCTGATCCGCCTTCCCTTCGGCTTCGGCGGGACCGGTACCAGGCCCGCCGGCTAAGCTGTTGCGGGAGGCATTCGCGGACGGCGAAGTCGTGTGGTCCTGACGCCCCGACGCTGGCGTCAAGTCGACGGAGGCAACTCCGTTGGCGATGGTGGCAAAAAAGCCCGACTCACCAAGGAGAGCGCGAAGGAAACCGTTAAAACCATTGCGTGCGGGAATGCCGGGTGTTTCGGCGTACTCGTGGTGACTAACGCGCGTGTTTACTACCACACCACGCGCGGCTGCGGGTGCGCTGGCACCCGGCATTCCCCACGCCCTCATGTTCAGGGCGAAGGATTTAGGCACAACCCGGGCGCAAATCGCGCCGCGGGACCGCGGATGCCTGCCGATCTTGCTGCTGCCCTTTTTCAGAAGCCTCTGATAAACGTCGGCGGACCAGGCCCCGAGGAAACTCCATGCTCACTTTGCATCATCTCAATGACTCCCGCTCGCAGCGGATCCTGTGGCTGCTCGAGGAACTCGGGACGCCTTATGAGATCAAGCGCTATCAGCGCGACGCCACGACGCGGCTGGCGCCGCCGGAACTGGCCGCGGTGCATCCGCTCGGCAAGTCGCCGGTGATCACCGACGGGGACATCAGAATCGCGGAATCCGGCGCGGTCGTCGATTACCTGATCCGCACCTACGGCCAGGGAAACGGTAAACCAGCGATGATGCCCGCCATCGGTACCCCCGATTACGAGGCCTACAATGAATGGCTGCATTATTCCGAGGGCTCGGCGATGCTGCCGCTGATGCTGAACCTCTATGTCTCCAGGCTGAAGGAGGCCGGCGCGCCCTTGCATCCGCGCATCGACAGCGAGATCGCCAATCATCTCGGTTATGTCGATGGCGCGCTGAAGGGCAGGGAGTTCTTCATCGGCAATACGCTGACGGGCGCCGATATCCAGATGAGCTTCGTCGGCGAAATGGCGGGGGTGTTCAACAAGCTCGAGCCATATCCCAGCCTCGCCGGCTGGCTCGCACGGCTCCATGCGCGCCCGGCGTTCCAGCGCTCGATCGAGAAGGGCGGGGCCTACCGCTTCGCGAAATAGGCTTGGTGTTGATGCTCAGGCAGGAAATGATGAAGCGCGTATCCCGGTTGCGTCTGTTGCCGCTGCTTTTGGTAACGGCTTGCACGCAGCCGAGTTTTTTGAGTTCGAGCGTCTCGAATTCGTCCAGCGGCGCACAGCCGGCCGGTTCGAATTCGCCGGCCGAGCGCCCAACCGCGAGGCTGCCGATCGCCACCGCCTCGGCGGATCAGTGGCAACCGCCGCCAGATCCCGTGTTTGTCGATGAATCCGTGGCGCCTTCTTCCATTTTGCCGAGCAAAATCGGCGAGTGCGCCGACACCACGATCACGATGATCACGGACCGCTTCGGCGCGGATCTGACGCCGTCCAAGAAGGGCTCCGACAAGGGGACCTTCGTCAGATTCAGCAATTCGGGTTTCCAGGTTTCGCTGGTGAAAGAGCGCTCGATCGTTCGGTCCCAGGTCTTTGACAAGGTCAACATGTGTCTCGTCGAAATTCCAAAGGGCTGTCCGGCCGGGGACAATCGCGGGCGCGTCTACAAGACCACCAATCTGAGGACGGGCGAGAGCTGGAGCCTGCCCAATGACGTCAAGAGCTGCGGCGGCGCCTGATCACGGAACGCCGGACGAACGGCCGGAGCCTTCCGCTTTGCGAATAGCCTTCACGTGTTCGGGAAGGTGGAATTTGCGGGGTTATCCGCAAGGACCGGGTTTGCTATGAAATGTCATTCCGGGTCCACGCTTCGCGTGCTCCGGGAATGACGAGGATAGGAGCCCTGACGGACATCGTATGAGCTCACTCACTCGCCGATCCTTTCTCGCCACCGCCGGCGCCGGGCTCGCTGCCGGCGCGCTTGCGCGCGGGGGGCGCGCGGCCGAGGACCAGACGCCCGATCAGACGCTGGACGAGCTGATCAGGGAAAATCAGGAGAACGGCATCGGCAGCGGCTTCGACAGCGCCTCGCGCAACGTCAGGCTGCCGAAGAAATCGCTGCCGACGCTGTCGCCCTCGACCGCGGAAACCACGCAAACCTCGATCGCACAATACGAGGCCATCGTCGCCAGGGGCGGCTGGCCGGAAGTGCCTCCGGCCGAGGGGCTGCGCGTCGGCGCCAAAAGCCCGGCGGTGCCC
>JBAVEE010000262.1:0-7266 GCA_049587575.1 Bradyrhizobium sp. | reverse complement strand
GCTCGGACGCATGGCCCGGCCGCATCTACAAGTTCAGCCTCGAGGGCAAAGTGCTCGGTGTGCTCGGCCAGTCCGGCAAGCAGTTGAAGCAGTTCGGCTGGATCCGTGCGATGGCGTGCCCGTCGGAGAATGTGATCTACGCGGCGGAACTGCTGAACTGGCGGGTGCAGAAGCTGATCCTGAAGCCGTAGCAAGCCGGCCACGCACTATCTTCACTCTCCGTCGGAAGAGGCATATCAAGCATACGGATTGATCAGCTTCTGCTGCTCGGCACTGTGACGTGCGAGCAGATCGATGAAGGTGCGGACCTTCGCCGACAAATGATGGCGATGCGGATAAACCGCATTCATGGCGAATTCCACGGGCCGGTATTCGGGCAACAGACGAATGAGACGACCCTGATCAAGGTCGTCGGCGATCAAAAATCCGGGCGCAAGGCAAATGCCTACCCCCTGCAGCGCGACCCTGCGCAGAGTTTCACCGCTGTTGGAAATCAAATTGCCGGAGACCCGCACCGATGCCGGCGCTCCCTTGCGGTCGACGAATCGCCACTCGTCTTCAAATGGATAAAGCGCGTGGCGAACGCAGTTTTGACCCGCAAGTTCGGCCAATTGCCGCAATGGCCCGCGCTTTTCGAGATAGTCGGGCGAACAACAGAGCACGTGGCGCCAGGTCGCGAGGCTGCGGACAATCAGGCTGGAATCGGGCGGCGGCGTCAGCCGGATCGCTACGTCGAAGCCTTCGTCGATCAGATCGACCATTCGTTCGCCCATGGTGAGATCGACCTTGACCTCGGGGTAGGCGCCTAGAAATTCGGCGACGACCGGCGTGATGAACTGGACGACGTGGGTAGCGGTGTAAATGCGCAGCGTTCCGCGCGGCGTCGATTGCAGGGCGCCAGCGATATCGTCGGCCTGTTCGATGTCGGCAAGGATTTGGATGGCGCGATCGTAATAGGCCTTGCCGACTTCGGTGAGGCTGACCTTTCGCGTCGTGCGATTGAGAAGCCGCGCGCCGAGCCGCTCTTCCAGCGCCAGGACGTGGTTGCTCACCATCGTCGTCGACATGTTGAGCCTGCGCCCGGCAGCCGAAAAACCGCCGCTGTCTGCCACGCGGACGAAGGCCGTCAGACTGGTCAGCCGATCCATCGCCGTCTCCGATTATCCACTTCAGCTGGATAATGCTTCCATTTTTTTCCGGATTATCACTTCAGGCGAGACATTGCATCTTCAATCCAGATCGAGCGTCCTCCCCGGGGACGCCCACATCCAGGAGAAGGGTGCCATGTCAAACCAATCTTATGCTGCTGATTTAAATACGAAAATTTCTCTTCTCCCGTCCCGGCAGGCGATCAGGCGCTCAGCTCTCGCCCTGGCAGTGGCCCTCGCAGCCGCCGGCGCTGCGGATTTCGGCTACGGTTATCTCACCAACGGGCGCTATTTGGAATCGACCGACGACGCCTACGTCAAGGCCGACTCCACGATCATTTCGCCCAAGGTTTCCGGCTATATCGCTCAAGTGCTGGTCGGCGACAATCAGCCGGTCAAGGCCGGTCAGTTGCTGGCCCGGATCGACGATCGCGATCTCCGGACCGCGCTGGAGCAATCGCAAGCCGATGTCGCAGGCGCCGAAGCCGCGGTGCGCAACCTCGACGCGCAGCTGGCGCTGCAACAGCCGATCATCGAGCAGAGTACGGCCGATATCGCCGCCGCCGAGGCGAACCTGAAATTCGCCAGGGAAGAGCAGGCCCGCTACGACGATCTGATGAAGAGCGGCTCCGGTACGATCCAGCGCGCGCAACAGACCGACGCGGCGCTAGGCGAAAAGGCCGCGCTGCTTCAACACGGCAAATCCGCGCTGCTTGCGGCCGAGAGGAAAGTCGACGTTCTCACCACCGAACGCGCCAAGGCTGTGGCCCAATTGGATCGGGCGCGGGCGGTTCAACACCAGGCGGCGCTGAACCTGTCCTATACCGAGATATCAGCGCCGGTCGAGGGTACCGTCGGCGCCCGTTCGCTTCGGGTCGGTCAATTCGTACAGGCCGGCACTCAATTGATGGCCGTGGTTCCGCTCGACGCCGTCTATGTGGTGGCGAATTTCAAGGAAACCCAGCTCACCCATGTTCGTGGCGGACAGCCGGTCGAAATCCGGATCGACAGCTTCCACGGCGTCAAGCTGAAGGGTCACGTTGACAGTCTGTCGCCGGCCAGCGGACTCGAATTCGCGCTGCTGCCACCCGACAATGCGACCGGCAATTTCACCAAGATCGTGCAGCGCGTTCCGGTGAAGATTGCGCTCGACGACCATAGCCTGACCGGCGTGCTGCGTCCGGGCATGTCGGTTGAGCCTACCATCAATACCAGGACCGGCGCGCTCGCCGAGCGAGGGACCACGCGCCGGCTGGCGTCGGACACCGCTTTCGCCCGTTCGAACGGCAGCTAGGCGCGAGGAGCTTTCCAGCAGGGCGCTTCATCAAGCCCTGCTGGATAATCCTTCCAGTTTTTCAGCGATTATCAAAATCCCACCTCCGATCCATTCTGCCTCTGAAGCCAGGAGGAGACAAAAATGACCGCGATCCCGACCGCCATCGCCGCCGTCGCTTCCGCCAATCTTGGCGGCGACCGGCCGCAAGCAGCCCCTGTGCTCGAAAAGACGGCGCCGGTCGTCTCTGCGAAGACCTGGCTCGCGGTGTTGGGCGCCACGCTGGGCGCCTTCATGGCGGTGCTGAATATCCAGATCGTCAATGCGTCGCTCGCTGACATCCAGGGCGCTATCGGCGCCGGCATCGACGACGGCGGCTGGATCTCGACCTCTTACCTGATCGCCGAGATCGTCGTCATTCCCCTGAGCGGCTGGCTTGCGCAGGTGTTCTCGATACGGATCTATCTCCTGACCAACGCGGTCCTGTTTCTGGCGTTTTCCGCCGCCTGCGCATTCGCACAGGACTTGCCGCAGATGATCGTCTTGCGCGCCTTTCAGGGCTTTAGCGGCGGCGTGCTGATTCCGATGGCCTTTACGTTGATCATCACGCTGCTGCCGAAGGCAAAGCAGCCGGTCGGACTTGCGCTGTTCGCGATCTCCGCCACCTTTGCCCCGGCGATCGGCCCCACGATCGGTGGTTACCTCACCGAGAACTGGGGCTGGCAATACATCTTCTATGTCAACCTGGCGCCGGGCGCGCTGATGATCGGGATGCTCTGGTTCTCGCTGGAGCCAAAGCCGATGAGGCTCGAGTTGCTGCGCGAGGGCGATTGGCCCGGCGTCATCACCATGGCAATCGCACTCAGCGCCTTGCAGACCGTGCTCGAGGAAGGCAACAAGGACGACTGGTTCGGTTCAGCATTCATTGTCCGGCTGTCGATCATCGCCGCGGTTGCGTTGGCGCTGTTCCTGGCGATCGAACTCACTAGCCGGAAGCCGCTGTTGAATCTCCGACTGTTGGCCCGGCGCAATTTCGGCTTCGGCATTCTCGCCAACTTCCTGCTCGGCGTCGCCCTGTACGGCTCGGTCTATATCCTGCCGGTCTACCTGTCGCGCATCCAGGGATATAATGCCGAGCAGATCGGCCTGGTGCTGGCCTGGACCGGATTGCCGCAGCTGGTGCTGATTCCGCTGGTGCCGCGGCTGATGCAGCGCTTCGATCCCAGGCTCATTATCGGCACCGGCTTCGCCCTGTTTGCGGCCTCCAACTTCATGAACGTCCATATGACCGCGGACTACGCCAATGACCAGTTATTCTGGCCGAACGTCATTCGCGCCATCGGGCAAGCGCTGATCCTCACTCCGCTTTCCGCGGTCGCAACCGCGGGCATCGAGCCGGAGAACGCCGGCTCGGCGTCGGGGCTGTTCAACATGATGCGAAATCTCGGCGGCGCGGTCGGCATTGCCCTGCTGCAAACCTTCCTGACCAAGCGCGAGCAGTTTCACTCCAACGTATTGACGCAGTCGGTATCGCTGCTGGAACAGGCAACCCGCACCCGGATCGAACAGCTCACGCAGTATTTCATCAATCACGGCGTGCTCGATCGTACCGATGCGGCGCACCGCGCCGTGGTAGCCGTCGGCCATATCATACAAAAGCAGGCTTATATCCTGGCCTTCAGCGACACTTTCTTGCTGCAGGGAACCGCATTGATCGTTGCACTCGTCGCATCCCTGCTGCTCAGCAAGCCCGCTCACCTTGAAGCCGGCGGCGCGCATTAGGACTATCTCTCGAACCCCAACCAGAAGGAGAACAGCCATGAAAACCCGATTGAACGCCTATCAGGCAGCCCCCGACACCATCAAGGCGCTCGGCGCGCTGGAAGCCCACGTCCAGGGCAGCGGACTCGAACAGTCCCTCATCGAGCTGGTCAAGACGCGGGCGTCGCAGATCAATGGCTGCGCCTTCTGCATCAACATGCATACCCAGGACGCACGCAAGCACGGCGAAACCGAACAGCGCCTCTATCTCCTCAATGCATGGCGGGAATCGCCCGTCTACACCGACCGCGAACGCGCCGCGCTGGCATGGACCGAAGCGGTGACGCTGGTTTCGGAAACCCACGTTCCCGACGACGTCTATGAGGAAGTCCGCTCCCAATTCTCGGAAGAGGAAACCGTGAATCTGACAATGCTGGTGGCGACCATCAACGCCTGGAACAGGATCGCCATCAGTTTCCGCTCGATTCCGCCGGTAAGGACCAGGGCCGCCGCGTAACAAAGCCCGGCGGCCTACGGTTCACACAGCGGTGGCGCGGGCGAACTCGACGTAGATCTCGCGCAGCCGCCCGGCCATCGGTCCGGGCTTGCCATCGGCGACGCTCCTGCCGTCGATGCTCACGACCGACTGCACGAACGAGGACGCGCTGGTGATGAAGGCTTCCTTTGCTGCCAGCGCCTCTTCAACCGTAAACGGCCGCTCCTCGACCCGCAGCTGTCGTTCCTCGGCGAGCGCCAACACCGCCTTGCGCGTGCAACCCGGCAAGATCGCCGATGAATTCTGCCGCGTTACCAGCACGTCGTCCTGGGTCAGGATGAAGGCCGACGACGATCCGCCTTCGGTCACCTTGCCGTCTTCGATCATCCAGGCTTCGCCCGCGCCGGCTTCCGCCGCGGCCTGCTTGGCCAGCACCTGCGCCAGGAGCGCCACGCTCTTGATGTCGCGCCGGCTCCATCGGATATCGGGCACCGTGATGACGCCGATGCCGGTTTTGGCCGACGGCGCATTGATGATGTCCTTGACCGAGGTGAACATGACGAGGGTCGGCTTGACGCCCTTGGGGAACGCAAAGTCGCGGCCCTTGTCGGCGCCGCGCGTGACCTCCAGATAGACCAGGCCGCTCACGATCTGGTTGCGCGCAATCAGCTCGCGCTGGATTTCCATAATGCGCGCCAGCGTTTCCGGCAAGGCCAGCGCGATCTCCCCCACCGAGCGCTCCAGCCGGGCCAGATGCGAGGCGTTGTCGACCAGCTTGCCGTCCAGCACGGCCGAGACTTCGTAGATGCCGTCGGCGAACAAAAAGCCGCGGTCCAAAATCGAGATTTTGGCCTCACCGAGCGGCACGAACGAGCCGTTGACGTAAGCGATCTGATCCAAAACGAATTCTCCTCTGGGCGGCGAAGCAATTTCCTAGCAGGATATACGCGAATTTTTGCTGTAATAAACCCTTGTGCCGTCATTCCCCGGAGTGACGTCGATTCAATGCGACAGAATCTTGGAGAGAAATTTCTGCGCGCGATCGCTGCGGGGCTTGCCGAAGAAATCCGCCTTGAGCGCGTCTTCGACGATTTCGCCCTGGTCCATGAAGATGACCCGTTGCGCGACCTTGCTGGCAAATCCCATCTCGTGGGTGACGACCATCATGGTCATGCCCTCGTGCGCAAGGTCGACCATCACGTCAAGCACCTCGCTGATCATCTCGGGATCGAGCGCCGACGTCGGCTCGTCGAACAGCATGGCGATCGGGTCCATCGCCAGGGCGCGGGCGATCGCGACGCGCTGCTGCTGTCCGCCCGACAATTCAGCGGGGTATTTCTGCGCGTGGTCCTTGAGTCCGACGCGGTCGAGCAGTTTCGAGCCCTTCGCGACCGCCTCTTCACGCGAGCGTCCCAGCACCTTTTGCTGCGCCAGGCAGAGATTTTCGATGATCCTCAGATGCGGGAACAGTTCGAAATGCTGAAAAACCATGCCGACGCGGGCGCGCAGTTTCGGCAAATCGGTCCGGGGATCGTTGACCTTGATGCCGTCAAGGATGATTTCGCCGCTTTGAAACGGCTCTAGCGCGTTGACGCATTTGATCAACGTCGATTTGCCCGAACCCGACGGGCCGCACACCACCACCACCTCGCCCCTGGCGACGCTGGTGGTGCAATCCTTCAATGCCTGAAAACTCGGCCCGTACCATTTGTCGACGTGACTGATTTCGATCATCACATGTCCTGCTAGTGGGCGAAGGCAAGGCGCGCCTGAAGGCGCCTGACGCCGAATGACGCGGCAGATGAAACCGCGAAATAGACGGCGGCCGCGAACAGATACATCTCGACCAGCCGCCCGTCGCGTTGCGCGACCTTGCTGGCGGCGCCGAGGAAATCGGTGATCGACAGCACGTAGACCAGCGAGGTGTCCTGAAACAGCACGATGGTTTGCGTCAGCAGCACCGGGAGCATGTTGCGGAACGCCTGCGGCAGCACGACGTGCCGCATAGTCTGGCTGTAGGTCAGGCCGAGCGCCTGGGCCGCGGCAGGCTGCCCCTTCGAGATCGACTGGATCCCCGCGCGCATGATTTCGGAAAAATAGGCAGCCTCGAACAGGGTGAAGGTAACGAGTGAGGATGCGAACGCGCCGACGCGCACCGGCCGCGACGACCCCGTCAACCACTGCCCGATGTAGGGCACAAGGAAGTAGAACCAGAAAATCACCAGCACCAGCGGCAGCGACCGCATCAGGTCGACATAGAGGCCGGCGATGCGCCCGAGCAGCCAGTAGCTGGACAACCGCATCAATGCAATCAGCGTTCCGAAGACGATGCCGCCGAAAGTGGCAAGGCCGGTCAGCGTCAGCGTGAACGTCATGCCATCGAAAAACAGATAGCCCAGCGAGCGGCGGATGACGTCGAAGTCGAAATTGGCGAACATGGCGGCGGCTCATTTCCCGGTGATGTAGCCGGGGATCGCCAGTCCGCGCTCGACGAAGCGCATGGCGATGACGACGACGATGTTGACCAGGAGGTAGAGGACGGTCGCGGCGGTGAAGGCTTCGAACACCTGAAAGGAAAATTCCTGCAT
>JBAVEE010000261.1:0-21060 GCA_049587575.1 Bradyrhizobium sp. | reverse complement strand
AGACCCGTTTCGCAGCTCAATACTTGGCCCGTGGTCTACCCTGTGAACGCTTCACGTCGGCCCTCGCGGGACGCCGTGCATCACTCGGGGTCGGGGCGGTTGGCTAGACCTTCCCCGTGGGGGACTTTCACCTCCTATTCTTTGCCAGCTTCCTGGCGCACTCCGAAGTGGGTCATTTCCCGACTTAGGGCGCGTCTGGAATTAGGTCCGTTCGCACTTCAACGGCGGACAAGCGGCGGCTACATCGGCTCGCCCGGTTCGTGGCGAACGTCGAACGCCGGAAACTTGTCAGTACAAATTCCGATACGGGTCGTTTGCAGCTGCTTCGGCCTTCTCTAAATCGCCTCCACCCCGCACCATTCGGCGATAAACAGCGCGGTGGCCTTGGTCGATTTGCGCAGCGAGTCCAGATCGACATATTCGTTGAAGCCGTGCATCGCCGCCCCGCTGGCGCCGAAGCACAGGCTCGGAATGTCGTAGTTCAGCCCATAGAAACGTGTGTCCGTGAGGGCGGTGAAGACGAGGTCCTGCACCGCGCCGCCATAGACCACATCATAGGCCTTGCCGAACGCGGCTTCCGCTTCCGCTGAATCCTTCAGTTCATAGCCCTCCGACAGAAACCCGGACCATTCCACGCCAGGCGGATTGTTGGAGAGAAAGCGATGATCGCGCGCCGCCGCAGCGACATGGCTGAGAATCTCGGCCTGGCAGTCGGCAACCGACCAGCCCGGCAGCACCGCGATCCGGCAATCGACATCGCACCAGGCCGGCACGCTGGAGGCCCAGTCTCCGCCCCTGATGATGCCGGGATTGAAGTTGATCGGATGCGTCACCGCCCTGAAATGGCGATCGCCTTTCGCCCGCTCGTTCCATTCGGCCTCGAGTTCTTGCAGCGACTGGATCAGGTGATAGGCCGCGGTGATGGCGTTGGAGCCTGAGCCTGCCTCGAACACATGCACGGGATGGCCACGCACCTTCAGGCGAAACCAGATCACGCCAACCTGCGAGCGCACCATCATGCCGGAGGTCGGCTCTGGAATGAAACAGGCGTCGGCGCGATAGCCGCGCTGCAGGGTCGAGAGCGCCCCGACGCCGGTACTCTCCTCCTCGATCACGGACTGGAAGTGAATCCGCGCCGTCGGCCTGAGGCCCGCAGCCGCGATCGCATCGAGCGCATAGAGCGCGCCGATGGTCCCGGACTTCATGTCGCAGGCGCCGCGACCGTACATCTTGCCGTCCCTCACCACCGGCGAAAACGGCGGCGTCTCCCACATTTCAAGCGGACCGGCCGGCACGACGTCGCAATGCCCCTGCAGGATCAGCGATTTGCCGGCGTTATTTTGGGGACGGTAGGTGCCGACGACGGTGCGGGCCTTCGAAAAATCATGCTCGATCGGGCCGAAACCGCGCAAATCCTTCAGGTCGTTGACATCGATATGCCAGTCGTCGACCTCGTAGCCGCGCTGGCGCAAGAGATCGCCGATCATGTCCTGGCACGGCCCCTCCGCGCCGCGGGTCGAGGGAATTGCTACGAATTCCCGGGTGGTGGCAAGCTGCGCGTCGAAATTGGCGTCGACTGCGTCGAGGATTTTTCGTCTGGTATCGGTGGCGTTCATGGCGTCACGTCTTCCGTTGTTGCTTTCAGAATCGCAGCCGCGTCAATACACTGCCCGCTCGCATCTCGCGCCCCAGGGAGACAACGATGCCCGGTAACCGCAATGTTATGTTTCTGATCATCGGCGCATTGATCGTGGCAGTTGGCGTGCTCGGCTACAACCTCTACCAGACCAAGAAGCAACCGGAAGGCCTGCAAATCAATGTCGGCCCGAGCGGACTGAAGATACAAAACAAGTGAGACAGGACGCGCCGATCATGAGGATACCATCCGTCAAACGCCTCTCGTTCCTGGTGCTTGGGGGCTGCGCCATGTTCGCGCTGGTCGCCCCGACACTGGCACAACAGGTTTCGCGCGAGCAGGATATCGGCGACTTGCGCCTCGGGCAACGCATCAAGGTCGATGACGGAACTTGCCCCGCCGGCCAGGTCAACGAGGTTTCCGGCGCCAAGATGACCTCGGGTGGGGTCGTACGGGTGCACAAGTGCGTTCCGCGTTTGGGACCCAAGCAAAGAAAATAGCAACGGGGCCTCACTCGCGTGGGCGGGCGGGCGCGCTGCTGCCCGCCGCCGGTCCTCGCAGAGATGACAAGTTTGCCGGAAGCGAGCCTATCTCGATGGCTCAAACATGCACTGCAGCGTCGGCTTTGCAACCTTCGTGAACGTTGCGCCGATCTCGGACCGTTTGGAGGCCGGCACCCATTCGGTTTCGATGGTCGGCACGCCGGTCTCGCTGATCCCGCGCAGCAGCGCCGAGCGCAAATCCGCGTCTTCCACGGCGGCGGCCGCGTAGTCATGAAGGCAACCGCAAACGGATTCAGGATGCTCCCAGCGCCCCACCATATGGGGTGCGCACAGGCGCACGAACTCCCCGCGCGGGTCGGACAGTTTCATCAGCGATCGTGCCTCGGCTCGCACTGGCCCGCCCAGCATGAACCAGGCAAAGATCATGACCGAACAGATACGAAAAAACATGGCAGGCCTTGCCGTCAAGGGTTCCACCCAGTTGCGCCCTAACGGGCCGCTACAAAGATGGAGAGCCCGGCAGTGACGATCGGCGAGCCGTTGTAGGCAAAGGTGCCGAAACCCGGCAGGCTGCCGTCCGGTGGGCCAGCCAATGTCGGTCGAGCCAGGACGACGGCGAAGGCGAGGAGGAAACTCAGGGTTCGCATTTGACTGTCTCCGGTTTTTTTGCCGGCGCTGGCCGCCGTTTTTGTTGGCGAATTGATAACCATCCGCCGCTTCCGGGGTTCTGCATCGAAATCGAAAATGGTTTCGTCGCGAGGAGAATTGTTTCGTCGCGACAGCCGCATGAAACAAAATGCGTCCGGAATAGACGTCGGGGAGCCTCCCGGGTCGCACAGAACCCAAGATCAACGATGGCGGCGCCCGGCGCGGACGCCGCCCTGGAAGCCCAAGGCCGCTTCTTGACTTTTCTTTGGTGGAGAGACCGACGGCCGTCGGCTCCCATGAACCGGGACCTTCGCCCTGCCCAATTCCTCAAGCCGCGTGCAACTTTTATCCGGGGTTGCGCGTTGGTGCCGCATCTCAACCAAGGACAACGTCGTGGGCAATCGCAACATCGGTGTTTGCAATAACGGCCCGACTCGCAAACTCCGTCGGCCGAGTGCTGAAAGTCTGGCTGGGCCTGACGGCTTTCCCGAGTTGCGGATCGACGGCGGCGGTCCGCTGAAAGCGGACCGTGAAAGTATCTGTGGCGCGATGTCAGAGCAGCACGGCGACAGTGGGCGCGGAAATCAATCGCTACCGCAAAAGCTGGTACATTTGGTGGGCTTTCGTGACCCTAATGCCCGGAGCGAGCCGTGGGTTCGCCCAAGGCCGGCTTCCTCGAAGCGGTAGCTTTGCGGTCATTATCGCGATTAAGTTACTTGATGAACTCGCCGCATTTCTGAACCGCCGTATCTCCGGATCCCCAAGGCATGATGGGAACCGAGGATGTCGAATTCTTGGGCGACCCTTCGATCAACCTGTCCGAATACACCATATAGACCAATACGTTCCGCTTGGCGTCGCAGCCGCGCACGATCTGCATCTTTTTGAAGAAGAGCGAGCGCCGCTGCCGGAACATGTCATCGCCCTGCTCCAGCTTGTCCTTGAAATGGATCGGCCCGATCTGGCGGCATGCCAATGAAATGTCCGAGACTTCCTCGGCAACCCCCAGCCAGCCCTTGATGCCGCCTCTCTCGGGCACCGTGAAGTGGCAGGCCACCCCCTCAATCTCCGGATCGTCGATGCCATAGGTCGCAAGCTTGTCGTTCGGGCTGAGCCACTTGAACACGGTCGAACGACGGAAGATCAAGTCCGGCTCGTCGGCCGCCGAGGCCGTCGAAACCGGCCAGCATGCCATCATGAGCGCCAGCAGGGCCCAGCATCCCCACCGTGTGTCATATTGGCTTATGGTTTGGCGTGTCATGGATATCTCCGTCGACTTGTTCCCTTGATGTAGGCACTGCGAGCCGCCGCCGGAAGCCTGCCGGTAACGGGTGGCGCCCGCCGTTTAACCTAATGTGAGGCTTTTTTGTTACGCTTGGGCCCAAAATCACGGGTACTGGACGCGCTGCGCTGGTGAACGCGTATCTCGTCTGCAACACTAAATCTCAACAGTTGGGATTCGAGGATGATGCGCGTAAACGGGCATACCGCTGCTACGGTGGCCGGACGGCTTTGGCGGATTGCCACTTTGACAGCGGCCGGAGCGATCGGCATCACCTCCCAGGCGGAAGCCGCGCTCTATTACTGGTCCGACTCCGATCCAGCCCTTTCGCGGCCCGGACCGACGGTTCCACAGTCTCGCCAGGCAAAGCGCCGTCATTCTGAAAAAAAGACCCAAATTGCCGAGAAGGAATCGGCCAAGCCGCAGGGACCGCTGATCATCTCGATCTCGATCGCCCAGCAAAGAATGAGGATTTACGACGCCAACGGATTATTCGCGGAAACCCCGATTTCCACGGGCATGCCTGGCCATCCGACGCCGATGGGTGTTTTCAGCGTAATCCAGAAGCACAAATTCCATCATTCCAACATCTATAGCGGCGCCCCCATGCCCTATATGCAGCGGATCACATGGTCTGGCGTGGCCATGCATGCCGGCGTACTGCCCGGCCATCCGGCATCCCATGGCTGTATCCGCATGCCCATGGCCTTTGCCGTGAAGATGTGGAACTGGACCAAGATGGGCGCGCGGGTCGTCGTCACCCCCGGAGAGATCACCCCCGTCAGCTTTTCACATCCGCTGCTTGCCGCGTTGAAGGTCCCGCCCCAGCCGATCGCAGCCGATGAACCGAAGCAGGACGCCCAGACCGCGGCAAAGGTCGACAAGGCGGCGGGCACCGACACGAACGTCAAGCCCGCGATCTCGGAGGCCGCCGCTGAACTCAGACCGACCCTCGGGCATGGTGGCAGTGCAAAGCCGGCGGCAGACGAAACGCGGGCTTCCGTGCCGTCGCAGACCCGGACCGCCGATGCCAGCGATACTTTGCCGGCGGCGAACCTCGCGGTCACGTTGTCCGACGCCGCACCAGCCGGCGGGAACGCGTCGGCGGCGCCAGCGAGACCAGAAGAAGCCGCTTCATCCGACGCCAAAACCGCCGATGAAGAATCCGCCGACGCCAAATCGTCCGAAGTCACATCTGCCGAAATCGAGCCGGCTAAAGCCGACGCAATCGTCATCGCGGAAAAGAAGGCCGACGAGGCTGCAAGCAAGCCGGCCGCCGAGGCCGCAAGAAGCGATACAGCGACAGGCGAAAGCATCAAGGCCGATGCGGCAAAAGCCGATGTCCCCAAGACTGGCGAGAATCCAAGCGGGAAACCTGACGAGAGTGCCCAGGCGGTGGCAGCCCCCGCCGCCCTTCCTGAGACGAAGAAGGATCAGACCCGTCCGGCCGATGTCGTGAAAGCTGCCGCCCCGAAGCCCGATCCGGCATCGGCGCCCAAGCGTACCGGGCAGATCGCGGCGTTCGTCAGCCGCAAGGATTCAAAGCTTTACGTCCGGCAGAATTTTGCGCCGCTGTTCAACGTGCCCGTGACGATCGCACCCAGCGACCGGCCGCTTGGAACGCATGTATTCACCGCGCGGGTCGACAAAGGCGATCCCAATGTCCTGCACTGGTCGGTGGTCTCGCTTCCGGCACCCGCCAGGAGCGCCGGGCGCCGCAACGAAGACGAGCGCAGCTTGCGCCGGAGGAAGATTGCGGGCGCTGGCCAGATCGAGGCGAAGCCGGTGCCGGTGCCGGACGGTCCCGCCGAAGCTCTGGATCGTCTCACACTCCCCGCAGACGCCATGGCAAGGATCACCGAGGCGATTTCGACAGGTGGATCGATCATCGTTTCGGATCAAGGCATCGCCGCCGGCGAAACCGGCGAGGGAACGGATTTCATCGTTTCGCTACGTTAGGCCCATTCAGGACGCCCCAGCCCTTCGGGCACCGGTCGCTTTGGGCCGGAGGTTGGGCTAAAAGACCGCCGGCATGGACCAATCTCCCACTCGGGCCTCGACGACCCCACCGCAGATCCACGCGGCATCAGATGCCTTTGACCGACTGACATTTCTCGGCTGGCGGTGGGGATTGACGGCCATCGTCGCCGGGATGGCGGTCTCTTTCCTTCTGTACGGCTACGCGCTGATTTACTGGCGCAACGCCGACATGGATTTCATGGTGATCTACAACGCGCTTGTCCTCAACGACGGCAAGCCGCAGCTTTTCTTTGATCACACGGGCTACATCACCATCCTGTCCGTCAAGACCTGGTTCGAGTTGCTGCATCGTCTTGGCCTGCTCGACTCCTATTCATTATCTGCGATTCCAGCGGCCTCCGACCCCGGAGCCTTCGATGCCGCCATGACCAGCGCCGTTCGCGCCGGTCGCATTCTCGCCTTTCTGATCGCTACCGGCTGCGTGCTGGTTTTTGCGGCACTGATGCGCGTCATGGTGCGCGACTGGCGGGTGGCGCTGATCGCAACCTTCGCATTTGCTTTTTCCGGCGGTGTCGCTGTGCATTCGCGGATTTTGCGCAGCGAGCTTGTCGCGGCGTGTCCGGTCATCTTTGCGCTCATGATCCTGATCGCGATCGGACGCCGCGCCAGTGTCGCGCGCCCGCTCGGGATGGCGGTTGCGGCGGCGCTTTGCATGATTGGTCTCGAGAACAAGGTGCAGGTGATCCTGCTGATCGGCGCACTGCCGGTGCTGGTCATGCCGTTCGGATCCACAGGAAGCGCCAGCGTCGCATTCTGGCGTCAAGCGCGATCGGGCTGGCCCGCGGCGATCTTCGCGGCGCTCGCGGCAATGGCGGCGGCCTGGGCTGCGTGGCCGCTCATCGCCACAGGCTTCGATCGGGCGCTACTCGATGCCGCGCAGTTTCATCCGCTGCTGCTCGGCCGCTTCGGCATCTATCAGGCCGCGCTACTGGCGCTGATCGGCGGCTGCATGATCGCCTATGCCTTGATCTGGCGCGTCAGCGCTGCCGAGACGCTGACGTCGATGTGTGCCGTCGCCGCTGGCGCGTCGGTGGCGCTGCTCGCGCTCAACATCGAATACAACCCCAGCAACGTGATCGCGGTATTCAATCCGCTGGAAAAAATGCTCACCTTTGCCGATGCAAGCACGGCCGCTGCGGCAGGGGCATCCGGTCTGTCGGGAATTCTCTGGCTCTTGCTCGATGGAATCGCATCGACCCTTGCCCGCTACACCTTTGTGCTGCACTCCTCGCCACGTCCGACGATATTTCTCATCTGGCTGATCGTGCCCGGCATTATTTACGCGTGGAGACGCGGCGAAAGACAGCCCGCGATCCAGGCTCTCGTGCTGCTGCTGGTAGCGACCGGAATCGACGCACTTGGCGTGCGGCGGGGATTGAAATCCGAATATTTCATCTTCACCGATCCCCTGATCGTCCTCGCCGGCGCGGTTCTGCTGGATACGCTAAGCGACCTGCGCTTTCGCAAATGGACCTATCCCGTCGCGATGGGTCTGTTCGGATTGCATATCGCGGTCGGCCAGGCCGAGCCGATCAAATACGCCTTCATGCGCAGGGGGCCGGAATCGATCTGCGAATGGAACCGTCACTACCTTCCGCTGCTGCCGTTGCCCTGGTGCCCCCGGAATTAACCGGTCCGACCGACAAATCCGCCCACGACGAAAAAGCCGTTGCCGTGGCCGCGCAGGTCCAACTAGGCTATCATGTTCAGGGGCAGGAATTCGCTCGGGCGCCGGCAAAATGCCGAGGCCGGGCGCGCAATCACGGTAGAGGAACAACACCATGCGTATTGCGGCGGGTTTGATCTTTGCAGGAGCGGTTTCGCTGTGCGCAGCAGGTGCCGCGTGGTCGCAGACCCCGGCCCCCAAGAGCAACGCCGCACCTGCCGCGACCGCTGCGCCGGCGGCCATCCCCGCAGCGGCGCCTGCGCCGGCAAAGGCGTCTTGCGCCAATCCGGATGCGCTTGGCATCGGCCGCGTCGTCGAGATCGACACCACGGGCGGACCGGGGTTCGGTTTCGAGCACTTCAAGCAGCTCGATTTCCTGCGCGACAAGGAAGTGGTGCTGACGTTTGACGATGGCCCCTGGCCGGTCAATACGCCCGCGGTACTGAAGGCGCTGGCGGACGAGTGCACGACCGGTATTTTCTTTCCGATTGGCAAGCACTCGACCTACTACCCGGAGATCCTGAAACAGGTTGCCGCGGCCGGTCACACCATCGGATCGCATACATGGTCGCACGCGACCCTCACGAACAAGAAACTGACCGAAGACCAGCGCAAGGAAGAAATCGAGAAAGGTTTCAGCGCGGTGAAGTGGGCCTTGGGCACTTCGCCATCGCCTTTCTTCCGCTTTCCGGCGCTACAGCACCCGCCTGAGATGGTGACCTATCTCGGCACCAGAAACATCGCGATTTTCTCCTGCGACCTCGACTCCTTCGATTTCAGGGCGCGCAACGCCCAGCAGGTGATCGACGTCACGATGAAGAAGCTGGACAAGCTGGGCAAGGGCATCATCCTGATGCACGATTTCCACAAACATACCGCGGAGGCCCTGCCCGCCCTGCTGCGCAAACTGAAGGCCGGCGGCTACAAGGTGGTGCAGATGAAGGCGAAGGCGCCGGTACAGACCCTTCCGCAATACGACGAGGAGATTCTGAAGGACACCAAGCTGCCGACGGTCAGTTCCCGGCCCGTCTCCAGCGTGGTGCAGACGATTTCGGAATAAGCCGGCCACGCGCGAAAAATGCCCATGCCGGCGCTCCGCATTGACGGCTATGTTATCGTGTCCGCCGACGGAATGCTGGCGAATGCCGGTCGCGTGATGCCGGACGAATTGAAATTCGAGGGCGACAAGCAATTCTTCGCCGCCGCCCTCGACCACGCCGACCTGATCGTGCATGGCCGAAATTCGTACGAGGACCAGCCGAACTCGCCGCGGCGAAAGCGGATCATCGTGACCCGCGCGGTCGGCAGCATCGCGCCCGATCCGTCCAATGCCAACGCCACGCTGTGGAATCCGGCCGGGGCCTCGTTCGAAGCCGCCTGCGACCGCGCCGGCGTGCATTTCGGCACGGTCGCGATCATCGGCGGACCGGACGTGTTCGACATGTTCATGGACCGCTACGATACTTTTTGGCTCTCTCAGGCGCCGCGCGTCAGGCTGCCGGGCGGCGAGCCGTGCTTCCCCGGCGTGCCCCGCCGCTCGCCCCAGGAAATTCTAGCCGCCCATGGCCTGAAAGCCGGCGAAAGCCGGATCCTCGATGTCGCCGACGACGTCAGCGTCACGCCCTGGCGGCGTACGATCTAGACATCATAGGCGGGCTCCGGCGCCCGCGACACCCGGCCATATCCGGCGATCATGAACAGCGCGCCGATGAGCGACAGATTTTTCAGCGCATGGACCATGTTGTTCCTGGCGTCGGCACCGGTCTGATTCCAGAAGTCGTGAAAATAGAAGGTCGCGGCTGCCACGAACAGGATCAGCACGATCGCAAAATACCGCGCGCCGAAATTCAGCGCGATCATGAAGCCACAGATCAGCTCAACCGCGCCCGCCGCAATCGCCAGCATCTGCGGCATCGACATCCCGGTCAGGCCCTCGAGCTGCGAGGCGTAGGTTGCGAGCGCCGCCGGAACCACGATCTTCTCGGTCATTTGCGCCGTCGCCGCCAGGTCCAGCAGCTTGGAGGCGCCGGAAACGATAAAGAGCACGGCGAACAGAACTCGCCCGATGGTAATGAACGCTGGCATGGTCGGCCTCATTGAATGGTGCAACCGCTGGATGCGCTGAACGGCGCAGCGATTATGGGCGTTCCGCGCCGGCTTTTCAAACGGTCAAATCGATTCCCGGTCGGCTGCCATCGCCAACCGGTGTCGGACTCCCTTGGGCTAGCCGAACAGCGACGGCTGCTGGCGGCCGGCCCGCTCCTGGGCTTCGACGGCGGCCACCGCGGTCATGTTGAGAATGCCGCGCGCGGTCACCGAGGGCGTCAGGATATGCGCCGGCCGCGCAGGGCCGATCAGGATCGGCCCGACCGGCAGCGCGTCGGCCAGCGCCTTGATCATCTGATAGGCGACGTTGGCGGTATCGAGGTTCGGCATGATCAGGATGTTGGCTTCGCCCTCCAGCTTCGAATGCGGCAGGATCATCTTCCGCGCCGCTTCCGAGAGCGCGGTATCGCCCTGCATCTCGCCGTCCGCCTCGATTTCGGGATGGTTCTGCTTCAACAGCGCCGTGGCGCGGCGCATTTTGCGCGAGGATTCCGTATCATAGCTGCCGAAATCGGAGTGTGACACGAATGCTATTTTCGGCTTGATATTGAAGCGCTGGACGTGGATCGCCGCCAGCGCCGCCATTTCCGCCAGCTCCTCGGCGCTCGGGTTCGGCCGCACCTGGGTGTCGGCGATGAAATAGGCGCCCTTGCTGGTGATCATCAGCGCCAGCGCTGCGAAATCGCTGACGCCGGGGAGAAAGCCGACGATCTCGCGGACGTGGCGCAGGTGGCTCATATAGCGGCCCTCGACGCCGCAGATCATGGCGTCGGCTTCGCCGCGGACCACTGCGAGCGCAGCAATCACGGTGGCGTTGGTCCGTACCACCGTGCGGGCGGCGTCTGGGGTCACGCCGTGGCGGCCGGCAACATCGATATAGGACTGGACATAGGACCGGTAGCGCGGATCGTCCTCGGGATTGACGAGATCGAAGTCACGGCCGGCCTTGATGGCGAGGCCAAATCGCTTGATCCGCGCTTCGACCACCGACGGACGCCCGACCAGGATCGGCCGCGCCAGGTTCTCCTCCAGAACCACCTGCGTCGCATGCAGCACCCGCTCGTCTTCGCCTTCGGCATAGATCACGCGGACCGGCTGGGTCTTGGCCTTGGCGAACACCGGCTTCATCACCAGCCCGGAGCGGAACGCGAAGCGCTCGAGTTGAGCCGCGTAGTCCTCGAACTTGGCGATCGGCCGGGTCGCAACCCCCGAATCCATCGCCGCCTTCGCGACCGCGGGCGCGATGCGCAGGATCAGCCGCGGATCGAACGGGCTCGGGATCAGCGAGCCGGGGCCGAAGCCCTGCGCCTCGCCGCTGTCGAAGCCCTGTGCGACGGCGTCCACCGGCGGATCGCGCGCGAGCTGCGCGATCGCGTCGACCGCGGCCTTCTTCATTTCCTCGTTGATCGCGGTGGCGCCGACGTCGAGCGCGCCGCGAAAGATGAACGGAAAGCACAGGACGTTGTTGACCTGGTTGGGGAAGTCGCTTCGCCCGGTGCAGATCATCGCATCGGGCCGCGCCTTTCGCGCCTCATCCGGCATGATCTCCGGATTCGGATTGGCGAGCGCCATCACCAGCGGCTTGTCCGCCATCTGCCTGACCATGTCCGGCTTCAGCACATTGGGCGCGGAAAGGCCGAGAAAAATATCGGCGCCGCCGATCACATCGGCCAGCACGCGCTTGTCGGTCTTCTGGGCATAGACGGCCTTCCAGCGGTCCATCAGCGTGTTGCGGCCCTCGTGCACCACGCCGTCGATGTCGCAGACCCAGATGTTCTTGCGCTGCGCGCCCATCGACACCAGCAGATTGAGGCAGGCGATCGCCGCGGCCCCGGCGCCGGAGGCGACGATCTTGACGTCGGCGAGCTTCTTGCCGTTGAGCAGCAGCGCGTTGGTGATCGCGGCGCCGACGATGATGGCGGTGCCGTGCTGATCGTCGTGAAACACCGGAATCTTCATGCGCGCCTTGAGCTGCGCCTCGATCTCGAAGCACTCCGGGCCCTTGATGTCCTCCAGATTGATGCCGCCGAAGGTCGGCTCCAGCGCCGCCACGGTCTCGACCACGCGCTCGACGGTGTCGGCGGCGATTTCGATATCGAACACGTCGATCCCGGCGAATTTCTTGAACAGGACCGCCTTGCCCTCCATCACCGGCTTCGACGCCAGGGGGCCGATATTGCCGAGGCCGAGCACCGCGGTGCCGTTGGAAACCACGGCGACAAGATTGGCGCGGATCGTCAGCGATGCCGCCTCGGCGGGATCGGCCGAGATCGCCATGCAGGCGGCGGCAACGCCCGGCGAATAGGCGAGCGCGAGGTCGCGCTGGTTGGCGAGCGGCTTGATCGCCTGAATTTCGAGCTTACCCGGCCGCGGCAGCCGGTGATAGGCGAGTGCTGCGGATTGGAGATCTTCAGAATGGGACGGCATAGAGGCTCCAGCATTTCCGGCCGGCCGGGACATTTCGATTTCGTCGGGCTCGGGGCCGGTTTTCCGGCGGATGGAAGCTGCATGTGAAGCACGCAGGGGTGCCTTCGCGCAACATCTGAAACGGCACAGGTCAACAGCTCCAGAGGTATTGATCATGGCCCGCTGCAGACCCCTGCCCGCAGCATTCGCCAACATTGTGACAATGCGGCCACCAAGGCCCACCGAATCAGTCTTGACGTCTCGACGGCACACTCCAAACGCCTTTGATGCGAAATCGGCGGCGGCCGCTAGGATCACCTCGCCCCGCTCGCGGGGGAGAGGTCGAAGCCGAAGGCTTCGGGTGAGAGGGACTCTCCACGAGTTCGGTCTGTGGGGACTCTCCCCTCACCTCGACCCTCTAAGAGCGAGATTCGCGCGTCTCGACCCCGCAAGCGGGACGAGGGAGAAGTGCCGCTCAACTTCAAACTCTTTCCTGCCCTGGCGATACTCAAGTCATACTACCTTGCGCTGAACACATCTGCGCGATTCCGCGACGTGTTAACGCCCGGGTGCCGCCAATAATTTGGCCCTCGAAAACCGAAGAGGGCGCAGGGAATGCCGGGTGACGACCTCGAAGCGATCGGCCCACCTTCGATGGGACGTGAATCACTCGGGCCGGGCTCCGCTACTCTGCTATCTGCTCGCCCGATCCGCCGAACTCCGCCGGAAAATCCTTAAACTTCGGGAGACCATCTTTCATGGGCAGGACCGTCTCGGCATAGTTCACGTGGACGCCCGGGGTGTATTTGAGCATAGGCAGTGTGGCCGAGAAAACGTCCACCAATCCCAGCGGAGGATGATTGGTCATTAGATGGCCCCCGCACTTGTTGCAGTATTGCCGCTGGCTCACCGGCGTCTTCTGAAACATGCCAACGTGCTCTGCCCCGGCCGTGATCTTCACGGCGTCTGGCTTCCAGAGGGTGAAGGCATTAACCGGTCCGCCTGACCACGAACGGCATGATCGGCAATGACAATAACCCATGGCCTCAGGCTCCCCGGAGACCTCCACGTGAACCGCACCGCAAAAACATTCCCCGGAATATGTTGCCATCGCTGTTAGCCTCCCTTTTTCCGGCGAAGGCTAAGCCGAATTTTAGCAACTGCCAACAGTCGCCCTTCGCGCGCTCGGTCACCGATACCGGCCTCGCTGCTCTCTCGCCGACGATGGTCGCATGAATCCCACATCTTGCGTCATTTCCGCTGTCGCGCGGAATTGTTTGCTGGCGCAAATAGCTGACACCGGTCAGGCTAATTCCACGCCTTTCATCAGTACGCGCGCATGGATGCCAAAGGCAGCAGCCCGCAGGGCGGGTCGGAGCCGAAGGCGTAACCCGCCTATTTTCTCCAAGCGACGGCGGGTTACGCCGCCCCGCCCTCGCCGCCGAACTACTTGGCCGGCAGATTGGTCCGGATGTGCAGCTCGCGCAGTTGCTTCGTCGTGGCTTCCGACGGCGCGCCCATCAGCAAATCCATGGCCTGCTGGTTCATCGGGAACAGCGAGATTTCGCGCAAATTGGTGGTGCCGCACAGGAGCATGACGATGCGGTCGACCCCGGCCGCCATGCCGCCATGCGGCGGCGCGCCGTACTGGAAGGCGCGGTACATGCCGCCGAAGCGCTCGACCACGTCCTGCTCGCCATAGCCGGCGATCTCGAACGCCTTCACCATCGCTTCGGGCCGATGGTTGCGGATACCGCCGGAGGCGATCTCGTAGCCGTTGCAGGTGATGTCGTACTGGAACGCCTTGATGGTCAGCGGGTCCTGCCCGTTGAGCGCGTCGAGGCCGCCCTGCGGCATCGAAAACGGATTGTGCGAGAAGTCGACCTTCTTGTCTTCCTCGTTGTATTCGTACATCGGGAAATCGACGATCCAGGCGAGCTCGAACCGGTCCTTGTCGATCAGGTTCAGTTCCTCGCCGAGTTTTGTTCGCGCCAGGCCTGAAAACTTCCAGAACTTGTCGGGATCGCCGGCGACGAAGAACGCGGCGTCGCCTTCCTTGAGCCCGAGCTGCGCGCGGATCGCCGCCGTCCGCTCCGCGCCGATATTGTTGGCGAGCGGTCCGGCCCCCTCGCCGCCTTCGCGCCACATGATGTAGCCGAGCCCGGGCTGGCCTTCGCCCTGCGCCCAGGAATTCATCCGGTCGCAGAACGCGCGGCTGCCCCCGCCGGCGCCGGGGATCGCCCAGACCTGGTTCTTCGGGTCTTCCAGCATCCGCGCGAACACCTTGAAGCCGGAACCGCGGAAGTGCTCGGAGACGTCCTGCATCAGAATCGGATTGCGCAGATCGGGCTTGTCGCTGCCGTATTTCCGCAACGCTTCCGCGAACGGGATCCGCGGCCAGGATTTGGTCACGGGCTTGCCCCTGGCAAACTCCTCGAACACGCCGGTGATGACCGGCTCGACGGCTGCGAAAACATCGTCCTGCTCGACAAAGCTCATCTCCAGATCGAGCTGGTAGAACTCGCCGGGCAGCCGGTCGGCGCGCGGGTCCTCGTCGCGGAAACAGGGCGCGATCTGGAAATAGCGGTCGAAGCCGGACATCATCAAGAGCTGCTTGTACTGCTGCGGCGCCTGCGGCAGCGCGTAGAACTTGCCCGGATGAATCCGCGAGGGCACCAGGAAGTCGCGCGCGCCCTCCGGCGAGGAGGCCGTGAGGATCGGCGTCTGGAATTCGAAGAATCCCTGATCCTTCATGCGCCTGCGCATGGAATCGACGATCGCGCCGCGGGTCATGATGTTCTGGTGGAGCTTCTCGCGGCGAAGGTCGAGGAAACGGTACTTAAGCCTTATGTCCTCAGGATATTCCTGCTCGCCGAACACCGGCAGCGGCAGTTCGGCCGCCGGTCCCAGCACCTCGATCTCGTTGACGTACAGCTCGACCGCGCCGGTCGGCAAATCCGGATTTTCGGTGCCGGCCGGACGGCGGCGCAACCTGCCGTCGATCCGAACCACCCATTCCGAACGCAGCTTTTCGGCATCCTTGAATGCCGGCGAATCCGGGTCGGCGACGCATTGCGTCAGCCCGTAATGGTCGCGCAGGTCGATGAAGAGCACGCCGCCATGGTCGCGAATACGATGGCACCAGCCCGACAGGCGAACCGTCTGGTCGATATCGCTCTCCCGGAGCGCGCCGCAGGTGTGGGAACGGTAACGATGCATGGCGACCTTGAGGGTTCAATTTGGAGGGAATCGGAAGGCGAGAGGCCTGTCCGAAGCGGCTGAGGGTTTACCCGAGGCTTTCCGGCGCGGCAACCGACCTCTCCTGCGTCAGTCAGCCGGGAGATAGGGCCTCCAAGACAGCCTTTCCGGGGCGATGCGAAGCACCAGACCCGGAATGACGCCCAAGATCATGGCCAGCATTTCCGGTCAGGCTCTCAGGGGGCAGGAGATCAAGCGGTTATGACGCGGCAAGACCGGCCGGGCGGGCGTTTTGGGCTCGAAAAAGCCGGCTCACATGCCTATCTTGACGGCCATGACGGTCCATTTCCCCTTCCAGAATACCTATACGGCGCTGCCGGCCAGCTTTTTCGCGCGGGTCGCGCCGACGCCGGTGGCTTCACCCCGGCTGATCAAATTGAACCGGCCGCTGGCGCAGCAGCTCGGCCTCGATCCGGACTGGCTCGACAGCCCGGAGGGCGCCGAAATCCTCGCCGGCCAACGCATCCCGGACGGCGCGGAACCGATTGCGATGGCCTATGCCGGCCACCAGTTCGGGCATTTCGTGCCGCAGCTCGGCGACGGCCGCGCCATCCTGCTTGGTGAAGTGATCGACGCGGGCGGGGTCCGCCGCGATATTCAGCTCAAGGGTTCGGGGCCGACGCCCTTTTCACGCCGCGGCGACGGCCGCGCCGCGCTGGGGCCGGTGCTGCGCGAATACATCGTCAGCGAGGCGATGGCGGCACTCGGGATTCCCACCACCCGGTCGCTCGCCGCCGTGGTTACCGGCGAGAGCGTGATGCGCGAAACCGCGCTACCCGGCGCGGTGCTGACCCGCGTCGCCTCCAGCCATATCCGGGTCGGAACCTTCCAGTATTTCGCGGCGCGCGGCGATACCGAGGGCGTGCGGCGGCTCGCCGATCACGTGATCGCCCGGCACTATCCGCAAGCGGCGAGCGCGATGCGCCCCTATCACGCGCTGCTGGAAGCGGTGATCGCGCGGCAGGCGGAACTGGTGGCGCGCTGGCTGCTGATCGGCTTCATCCACGGCGTCATGAACACCGACAACACCTCGATCTCCGGCGAGACCATCGATTACGGCCCCTGCGCGTTCATGGATGCCTACGATCCGGCCATGGTGTTCTCCTCGATCGACGAGCAGGGCCGCTATGCCTATGCCAACCAGCCGCGGATCGCGCTCTGGAACCTGACGCGGCTGGCGGAATGCCTGTTGCCGCTGCTGGCCGACGCGCAGGACAAGGCGATCGAGCAGGCGCAGGCGATCCTCGGCGGGTTCGCGGAAACATTCACCAACGCCTATCAGGCGGGACTGCGCAGCAAGATCGGCCTGTTCACGATGCGCGACGGCGACGAGGCGCTGGTGCAGGATCTTCTCGATGCCATGGCCAAGAACCAGGCCGACTTCACGCTGACCTTCAGGCGTCTCGGCGAGGCCGCCCTCGATGCCGATGGCGATCGCAAGGTACGGCCATTGTTCGCCGACCCCACCGCCTATGACGATTGGGCGGTCCGCTGGCGCCAGCGGACCCGCGACGAGCCGCAGGCTCCCGCCGCAAGGCGGCTCGTCATGCGGGCGGTCAATCCCGCCTTCATTCCCCGCAATCACCGGATCGAGGCGGTCATCCAGGCCGCCGTCAGCCGCGACGACTTCGCGCCGTTCGAGGAGCTTCTGACGGTGCTGTCGAGGCCCTTTGAAGACCAGCCGGCGCTAGCGGCCTATGCCGACGCGCCCGAACCGCACCAGCGCGTGCTGCAGACGTTTTGCGGGACGTAAATCGTTAACCTTCCGTCGCACATTGGGCGCGGCGGACGGCGCCTGCGGGCCGGAAATTAACAAGCGGTCAACGGCTTCCCGACAAATCTAGCGGTTTGTCGGGGAGATTACCGTGGACGCGCTGGTATTTGAATTCATGGGACTTGCGATCCTTGCGCTTTGCGTCGTCGTGCTGGCGGTTCCCGCCGCGCGGCGGCCCACCGGCCGGCCCGCCAGCGACACCTGACCGGCCTCGTTGCCACAGCGAGGGGTTTTGGCCGAATCCGGGCCGTCATCCTGTCCGGCTGCGCGCCGAGCCGGCCGAAAAGCCGTTGCCAGCCGCAAATTCAAGGCTCGAATTCACCGCAAGACCCTTGACATATCAGCGCTTTCGGCAGAACGCCCTTCTGAAAAAGCGCTATGGACCGTTCATGGATCTGATTACCACCACCGCCGACCTCGCCGCCGTCTGCTCCCGCCTCGCCAGGCACCCGGTCATTACCGTCGACACCGAATTCCTGCGTGAGACGACCTACTACCCGCTCCTTTGCGTGGTACAGATGGCGAGCGCGGAGGAAGCCGTCGTCGTCGATGCCCTGGCGGAGGGCATGGACCTCAAGCCGTTCTTCGCGCTGATGGCCGACGAGAAGGTGCTCAAGGTCTTCCACGCCGCCCGTCAGGACATCGAAATCGTCTGGCATCAGGCCGGGATCGTTCCGCACCCGATCTTCGATACCCAGGTCGCGGCCATGGTGCTCGGCTATGGCGATTCCATCGCCTACGACCAGCTGGTCGAGCGCATCACCGGCCACCGGCCGGACAAGACCCATCGTTTTACCGACTGGTCGCGCCGGCCGCTGAGCGACGAGCAGATGCACTACGCGCTCGCCGACGTTACCCATCTGCGCGACGTGTTCGCGGCCCTCGACGCCGACCTCAAGAGGCGCGACCGCAGCGACTGGGTGAGCGAGGAGATGGAGGTGCTGACCAGCCCGAAGACCTACGACTTTCACCCCGAACGCGCCTGGGAACGGCTGAAGACGCGAGTGCGCAAGCCGAAGGAGCTTGCGGTGCTGATGGAAGTCGCGGCGTGGCGCGAACAGGAGGCGCAGAGCCGGGACGTTCCGCGCAGCCGCGTTCTGAAGGACGATGCGGTCGGCGATATCGCCACCCATGCACCCACCAGCCTCGAGCGGCTCGCCGGTCTGCGCTCGCTGCCAAAGGGATTCGACCGGTCGAAATGGGGCGCCGATATCGTCGCCGCCGTGCAGCGCGGCCTCGCGCGCGATCCCGCGACATTGCCGAAGATCGAAAAGCCCCGCGGCAATTCCAATGGCGCCGCGATCGTCGAGCTTCTCAAGGTTCTGCTGCGGATGACCTCGGAACGCCACGCCGTCGCCAGCAAGGTGATCGCGACCGTCGACGATCTCGAGCAGATCGCCGCCGACGACGAGGCCGACGTCGGCGCATTGCACGGCTGGCGCCGCGAGCTGTTCGGCGAAGCCGCATTGTCGCTGAAACGTGGCCGGCTGGCGCTGGCGATCGAAAAAGGCAGGGTCGTCAAGCTCGACCGAAACTAGCGTCCTGGTCGTCTGCCGCGCGCAGGCCGCCGCCATAAGGCCCTGCAGGGCCGCGCAGAATTTACCGCGCCGCGTTGTCCGTAACGCTGTTCTCCGCGCCCTTCGTGGCTTCCGTCGCTTCCGATACTTCCACTAGGGCCATCGATAGAATATAAGCGCTGGTAGGTAGCTTTAGCCGGCGCGCTTTCTCGATCGCCGTCGAGATCGTGATCGCCAGTTCGTTGAGATCGTTTTCGGGGCTCGCCATCTGTTACTCGCTTCTGGAGCTCTCACTGTGAACATCGAAGATTCCGATCCGCCGGGCGAAAAATTAATGCAGATGCTCCGGGAAAATCAGATCGACCTGAACGTCGTCGAAGGGTTGCGGCTCGTCGTCGCATTCAGGAAGATCAAGGATCCCGCCGACCGCCGCATCCTCCTCGAACTCGCCGAACGACTCGCAAAGTAGCCGCCGGCTCGCGGCGATGAATTCGAATTTCCGGTCATACCGTGATTCCGCTGCTTGCCTCGACGACATCGGAGCTCTCCTGGATTCCGGCGTAATTGCCGATGACCTTGACGACCGCCTGCTTGTACGACGCGGCGTCGCCGACACCCGGACGCCTGCAGGCGACGGCATCGCTGACGATCTGGTAGCGGTGGCTGCGATGAAACCCGTCGATGGCGGTCGACAGAATGGTTTCGTCGAGCGAGAATCCCAACAGCACGCAGCGAATGCTCTTCATGTTCGACATGTATTCGGCGAACCGCGCCGAACTGTAGGCCGACGGCAACGGATGCTCGAAGGTGAGCTCACCCGGCTTCGGCCGGAGGTCGGCGATCCAGTCCGTCAGGTTTGACGCCGGATTGAACCACGCGGCCTGGGCGATCCGCTTCAGATGCATGATCGGCCAGAGATTGCTGCGCCACAGCACCATCAGTTCCAGGCATCGGGAGGTGATGGCGCCAGCGTCCGCGATGAAGTGGCTGCGGCCTTCGGTGAGATATTCGACCTGAAGATCGGCGCATACGAGGATCGGCGGATCGTCATGCATGCGGTCCATCGCGTTTTGATTGCGGATCATGTCTTGCCTGAAATTATGCCGTGCGCAGCGGAGATGTCGCCGCGCGGGCCGCCGAAATGTCGAGAACGCCGGGCCTGTCCCAATCGCCCTCGGGGCGAATGATCACATAGGGGTCGCTGTCGAGCGTGATGGCGTCGGGGCCCGGCTCGATGTCGAGGATCATTTCGGTGTAGGAGAAATCCGAAAACACGATCTTGCGGTTGTGCCCGAGCGGTTTGGCGCCAAAATGCGCCCAGAAGTCCACCACCCGGTCCTGCGCCTGCCCGTAGATCTTTTTGAACCCCTTGCGCTTGATGTAGTCGACGCTGGCCTGCACCAGCTTGAACGAAACCCGCGACCGCCGGAACTGATGGCGGACGGCCAGCCGCTCGACCTTGGCGAATTCGCCGAAAAACCGCACCCGCAGGCAGCCCGCGGGTTCCGACCCGACGAACCCGATGAAATGCGCCGCGACCAGATCGTTGCCATCGAACTCTTCCCCGATCGGGCAATCCTGCTCGGCCAGATAGACGGCGGCACGGATGGCGGTCACCAGCATGAGGTCGTTTGGATCGCGCGCGATACGAATTGAAATCGAACGCTGGTTCGAATTCGCCAACGATGGAGGCCTAGTGCCGTGCATCTGCAAAACTCCCTGCTGAGACAAAGGATGCCGGCATATGCGGTGGCAGGCGGTTCCAGGGCCGCTCGTAACACCAGAGATCCGGCTGGAAGCTCGGAATCTGCTTGAAGCATGTCGCAATCACCCAATCGCGTCCCGCCTTGGTCGTTGGCTGGGCAAAGCAATTGGCATTGACATAGCGTGGCGTTCTCAAATGGGCGGCGACCTTGCCATATCCGGCGATCCCACGGCCGACGGTCGCCATTGCCCAAATGTAGATGGCAGACACCTCGTCATCGCTTCCGGCGAGCAACCCGGTGTCCGGGTGTGTTAAGGAAATCTCATCCAGAATGAGCGCGTCGTGTCCGCGGCTGTTGAAATAAAGAAGCGCTATCGCACCGAGCAATCTTTGCTGTCGGCTGAACGTCAGGACGCATTCAGGATCGAATGCCAGGTATCTGCCAAGAATCGGCGCCGTGACCCGAACTCCGGGCACCAGGCGATGGGCCATGTCTGCCAGAATGGGAAGTTCCGAGTG
>JBAVEE010000260.1:0-1659 GCA_049587575.1 Bradyrhizobium sp. | reverse complement strand
GCCCGCGCCGGGCGTGCGCGGCCGGCTGATCGCGCGCTTTGCCCCGAACACCAGGATCAGGGTGCGTTCGCTGGATGATTTGCGGAAAATGGAGGAGAAGTCGATCGATCTGGCGATCATGAATTCGGTCAGCCAGTACATGTCGCCGGCCGAGTTGGATTCGGCCTTCGCGGTTATCCGGCGGCTGTTGAAGCCCGGCGGCCGCCTGATCGTGGGTGACGTGCTGCGCCCCGAGGTCGGCATGATCAGGGACGTCGCCGCGCTGCTGCGCTTCGCCCTCACCCACGGCTTCCTGAAGGACGCGCTGGTCGGGCTGGCCGCGACCGCGTTGTCCGACTACCGGCAATTGCGCAGCCGCGTCGGCCTGCAGCGCTACAGCGAGGCCGGGATGATCGCGAAACTCGCCGCCGGCGGATTTACCGCCACCCGCGCGCATCTCAACATCGGGCACAATCCGTGGCGAATGACGTTCGTCGCCCACCATGCGCTTTCGCCCCACGGTTAGGGTTAATCGCAGCTAGGCATGGCCTCTCCCGGCGCGATCGACGATGATGGGACCGGCCCGGTGGCGGAAGCGTCGACGCGGGAGCAGTGCATCGCTCTTTATCCTGGTTCAAATCCAGGCCGGGCCTCCAAGCCTTCGCTGCCCCGCAGCTACGGCTCGGCAGGCCAGCCCCGATCAGGCCTTTCGGCCAGTAATCCTGCCCAAACCGGCCCTTGCCCCGCCCAGGCGGCCGCGCAGGCGGAAAATGCCGGTTGATGGGGCGTCTCAAAGCCCTTTCGCGGTTGCGGAATCTGGTCTAAAGACCACCCGCGCGCGAGGTTGATCCCAAGCGCCGGGTTTGAGGGACGCGCGGTATGCGCGCCCTTTTTTTGTGCCCAATTTCCTGCCCGTGAGACTTGATGCCCAAAAGAACCGACATCTCCACCATCCTGATCATCGGCGCCGGTCCCATCGTGATCGGCCAGGCCTGCGAATTCGATTATTCCGGCACCCAGGCCGTGAAGACGCTGAAGGACGAGGGCTACCGCATCGTCCTGGTCAATTCCAATCCGGCGACCATCATGACCGACCCGGAACTGGCCGACGCCACCTACATCGAGCCGATCACGCCGGAGATCGTCGCCAAGATCATCGAGAAGGAACGTCACGTCATTCCCGGCGGGTTCGCGTTGCTGCCGACCATGGGCGGACAGACCGCGCTGAACTGCGCGCTGTCGCTGCGCAAGCAGGGCACGCTGGCGAAGTTCGACGTCGAGATGATCGGCGCCACCGCCGACGCCATCGACAAGGCGGAAGATCGCGGCCGCTTCCGCGAAGCCATGACACGGATCGGGCTGGAAACGCCGCGCTCGATCCAGACCAAGAACCTGCCGGACGCGCTGCGGGCGCTCGACGATATCGGGCTGCCCGCGATCATCCGCCCGTCCTTCACCATGGGCGGCACCGGCGGCGGCATTGCCTACACCAAGGCCGAGTTCATCGAGATCGTCGAGCGTGGCATCGACGCCTCCCCCACCGACGAGGTCCTGATCGAGGAAAGCGTGCTCGGCTGGAAAGAGTTCGAGATGGAGGTGGTGCGCGACAAGAAAGATAACTGCATCATCATCTGCTCGATCGAGAACCTCGATCCGATGGGCGTGCATACCGGCGATTCC
>JBAVEE010000259.1:0-14436 GCA_049587575.1 Bradyrhizobium sp. | reverse complement strand
AAGGCCTATTGGGGCGATAACCTTCCGCGACTGACGAAGATCAAGGCGCAGTTCGACCCGAAGAACGTATTCAAGCATGCGCAAAGCGTGCCGCTGAGCTGAAGGCGCGTACCCGTAAATCGAATTTATCGCCGCGCGGTCTATGTCCGCTGTTCCCCGCCAGCGGCAAAACTCCGCAGGGCAACCAAATGACGCGGCCAAGAGCAGACTGATGCGCCGCAGCAAGGTAATCCTTATACGGAGGAGGTTTCGAACCTTCGACAGACAGACTTTCCCAAACGAGGCTTCACCAACGCGCCTGCCTCGGTTCGAATTTCAGCCCGGGCCCGGACCGACGCTCTGAATCGCTGGTCCGACCGTCGGAGGCTCGACGCCGCCGGCCTTCGCCTCGGCGGCATCGGCCACGATCCGGAACGACACGCGCGTGGAGTTGTACCAGCTCAGCAGCGCGCTGACCCCGATCATCGCCGCGATGCCGACGGCGCCGACCGCGAAGCGAGTGGCGGCGCTGCCCGGCGTTCCGACCACGGCGACCTGTCCGATAAAGGCGAGCGTCACCCCGAGGCAGAAGACCTCAAGCGAATGCTGCCCGCAAAGAATGAGCGGCTGCAGCACCCGCCAGCTCAGCGGCGGCCAGTCCCGCGGAATCAGCCAGGCGGCGACGATCGCGAGCGCCAGAAAGTGCAGCAGGCGCAGAACGCCGAGATTGGTCTTGCCGAACGCGTAAAGGCTCCATTCCGGAACGAGGGCGCCAAGGTTCAAGCCATTCAAGGCGAGAAACACGGCGAAGACCGACACCGCATAGACAGCCGCGAGAATCAGCACCAGCCGCGATCGCACCAGCGGCCACACCCAGTCCGCCGCGCCCAGTCCGCACCAGGCGCCCAGCACGAACAGGAACTGCCAAGCCAACGGATTGAAGTACCAGTATCCGTGCGGGAAGGACGGGAAGTTGAACCCGAACAGGTTGGCAGCGCCATAAACGGCGGCGGCCAGCACCAGCGCCAGCGCGGGCGCTTTTCGCAGCAGCCAAAGGATCGCCGGGGAGGCGGCCAGCACCACCACATAGAGCGGCAGCACGTTCATATTGACCGGCATGTACTTCAGTTGCAGTAGCGCAAGAATGCTTTCGTCGGGCCGGTCGTGGAGAACGCGGATGTTCATCGCGTCGTCGAGCGCATGCGAACCGTGCGACAGCCAGAAGACCTCGCCGATGAGGATCACGAACAGGAATATCTGGGCGACGTAGGCCTCAAGCGCGCGCCGCACGATCTGCGCGCCGCCGACCACGAAGCCGCGCTGCTCCATCACGCGCCCATAGACGTAGGCGTTGGCGTAGCCGGAGACGAAGATGAAGACCTCGGCCGGATCGCTGAAGCCGTAATTCCAGGGCGTGATCCTGTTGAAGATGGTGCCGGGAACGTGGGCCAGGAATATGAGCCAGAGCGCATAGCCCCGATACAGGTCGAGCCGGAAGTCGCGCGCTATTTCGACTGGATTGACCTTGACCCCGGGCGCCGGCATGTCCGTCCCCTATCGCCCGCTCGCGGGCGGGCACGTCTAAGCTTTGATCGGGCAAGAGCCGGCCACGCGCCTTGACAAAGGTCAACGATTTTACCGGCGGGAAGCAGGCAATTTGCCGCGGCTACGGCCTTGTTCCCGAACTGGCCACAATTACGTGCTTTGCAGACTGGAGGGGGATTCCATGCGCAGAGTTTCGAGCCTCACCTGGAAATTGACCAAATGGAGCGGCGCCGCGGTGCTGCTGGGTTACGTTGCGGTGTGCACGGGAATGTACGTGATGCAGCGGACGCTGGTGTTTCCGAAGCTGGCGGATCACGTGACCGCCGCCGCTGCGGGCTTCCCCGAGGCGCAGGAGGTCGCGTTGCAGACATCCGACGGCGAGCGTCTGGTCGCGTGGTATGTCCCGCCCAAATCGGACAAGCCTCTTTTCATCTATTTCCATGGCAACGGCGACACGCTTAACTGGCGCGTCGGCCGTGACCGGCTTCTGGTGGCCGACGGCAGCGGGCTGCTCGCGGTTTCCTACCGGGGCTACGAGGGATCGACCGGAAGCCCGTCCGAAGACGGCATGCATCTCGACGCCGAGGCAGCCTACGCTTTCGCAGCCGATCATCAGATTGCGCCGGACCGCATCGTTCTCTGGGGGCATTCGCTTGGCACTGGCGTCGCTGTCTGGCTCGCGGCCGAGCGGAAGATCAAGGCGCTGGTGCTGGAAGCCCCCTACACGTCGATTGCCGACGTCGCGGCCATGAATTACCCGCTCCTGCCGGTGCGGTGGCTGCTCAAGGATCAATTCCATTCGGATTGGGAGATCGGCAAGGTGACCGCGCCGGTGCTGGTCTTCCATGGCGACAAGGACGAGACGATCCCGATCTCGTTCGGGCAACGTCTCTACAGGCTCATCAAGGCGCCCAAATGCTTCGTCCGCTTTCCGTTTGGCGGCCACGGCGATCTCGATGACGGCAAGATCCTCGCGAGTATTCGCGACTTCATCGCCAAGCCGGGGCGTCGCTCTGGCCAGCCGGCCGAAGCTGACGGCTGCGAGCGCGGTAGCATCGCGAGCTGACCGGGCGCAGGACTCGGCTGTAGCATTGCATTTCGAAGACCGGAGACAAGGCCGCCGGATCCGTGATCTCAACCCCGACGACGCGATGCTTCGGAGTGCCTTTGCTGTGCGGTGCGGCTGTAGAGAGCTTCGATTTGCTCTTTGAAGCGCTCTTCTATCACGCGTCTCTTGACCTTGAGCGTGGGGGTCAGGCTTCCGTCCCCGGTCGTCCATGGAGTGGTGGTCGCGAGGACCCCGCGCACTTGCCAGATGGGCGGCAGGCCGCGCGTCTGGGCCGAGATGCGTGAGAGTATGGCATCCGTCGCTACGGGCACATTGAGGTCAGCCGGATCGATCGCAAGATCACGCGCAAGCAGCAACCAGCCTTCGCGATTGAGCACGAGGATTGCAACGACGCTGGGCCAGCGGTCTCCGATGACGCACACCTGCTCGAACAGCGGATCGTTCTGGATCGCCGCCTCGACGGCGCTCGGCGCGACATGCTCGCCGGTCGAGAGAACGAGTATTTCCTTGAGCCGGCCCGTGATGAAGACGCTGCCGTTTCGGATCTCCGCGATGTCGCCGGTCCTGAGCCAGCCGTCCGGCGACAGAGCTTGGGCCGTCGCCTGCTTATTTCGCCAGTAGCCCTGCATGACCGCCGGCGATCGCACGATGAGTTCCGATTGCTCGCCAAGCCTGGCTTCAAGGCCGTAAAGAGGTCGACCGACCGAGCCGGGAAGGCTGTCCTTGATGGCTGTCGAGGTGACAACGGGCCCGGCCTCCGTCAGCCCGTAGCCCTCGATAAGCGGCAAGCCGAGGCCGGCGAAGAATTGGGCAACCTTGGCCGGGAGCGTGGCCCCGCCGCTCATCGCCACGCGGAGGCGTCCTCCGAGGGCAGCGAGGACCTTGCGCGCCACGAACCGTTCGAGCAATGGCCACAGCATCCAGCGTGCAACGAGGCCAGGGGCCGGGCCTCGGTTATGCCGATGTTCATACAGCTCCAAGCCGAGGCTGGCAGCCAGCGCAACGATCCGGCGCTTCAAGGAACTGGCTCCCGCCTCGCGGCGTACCGCCTCGTAGATTCGCTCATAGAGCCTTGGAACAGCGACAAGTACCGTTGGGCGGATGGTCGCGAGATCCTCCTGCAATCGATCGACAGAACGGGCGTAGACGACGCGCGAGCCTCCCATCATGGACAAGTAGTAGCCTATCGTGCGCTCGAAAGCGTGGGCCAGTGGTAAAATCGAGAGAAAGACGTCGCTCGGCAGCGGCGGAATGAGCTTCGTATTCGCTTCGGCGTTCCACAGGATGGCGGAATGCGTGAGCATCACGCCTTTCGGGCGACCCGTCGTACCCGAGGTATAGACGATTGTCGCGACATCCTGCGCAGTGCAGCGCAACGCAGTGGTGTCCGGCCGGCTTTCCGCGAGAGCGCCGAGCAACGTGGAGAGCCGTCGGTGGCCCGGCGGCGAAACGGGTATTCTGTCGAGCCCCTCTCGTACCCAGACGTGCTCGAGGGCTCCGTTGGCGTCGACGAGGGGCGCGAGGGTACCCCATCGCGCTGCGGTATCGATCAGGCAGAGCCGCGCTCCCGAGTCCGCAAGCACGAAAGCTAAGCCCTCGGGGCTGTCATGCGCATAAAGCGGCACCGTGACCAAGCCGTTGGCCATTGCCGCAAGGTCGAATGCCACCCAATCCGTGCCGTTCGGCAGCAAAACCGCGGCGCGATCGCCTGGCCTCAGCCCGCTACGCGCCATCGCCCCTCGCAGGCAAGCGACGCGCTGATCCATCTGTCGCCAGGTCTGCTCTTTCCAACAGCCGTCCCGATGCTCGCAGTAAGCAATCGCATCGGGGCTACGGTCCACACGTCTTGCGAAGAGTCCGGGAAGAGTCCCTGCCTCCTTTTGGACGATGATGTCAGGCCGTTCCGATGCCATTTTTTAATTAACGCACGGTGCCGCCCCTCCGTGTTGATTTCGATCAACACGATCAACCTTCGTGGTGTGCCACCTTCCGTAGTTGGCGAAGACCTGCATCTGACTCGACGGTCTGCGTCGTCGGATTCAGGAATGATGATTCAGCGGCCGCGGAAGTGAAAGTGATGCCGCAATCTTCCGGATGCCGGGCGCGCGGCGGTCAGATCCAGCCGATGCCATTCGAAAGGAAAACGCCATGACCTTGAGAGACAGAAAAGCTCACCTCGTGGGTGGCGGCATCGGCTCCCTCGCGGCGGCGGCTTTCATGATCCGTGATGGCGGCCTGCCGGGCGGCAACATCACGATTTACGAAGCCTTGCCGGTGCTGGGCGGAAGCCTCGATGGGGGCGGCGATCACCAGGATGGATACACGCTGCGCGGCGGGCGCATGCTGACGACGGACAATTTTGAATGCACTTGGGGATTGTTCAAGTCGATCCCATCCCTGGTCAATCCGGGCAAGACCGTGTTCGACGAGACGGTTGCGTTCAACCAGGAATTCAAGTCGCATTCCCAGGCGCGTCTCGTGGACCGAAACCGCGCCATCGTCGACGTGACCTCGATGGGTTTCTCGATGACCGACCGGATGGAGCTGGTCAAACTGATGATGACGAGAGAGCCGGATCTGGGGACGGCCCCGATCTCCGACTGGTTCTCGTCGGAATTCTTCACGACCGCATTCTGGCATATGTGGGCAACGACCTTTGCCTTTCAGCCCTGGCACAGCGCGGTCGAGTTCAGGCGTTACCTGCACCGGTTCATCAAGGAATTCTCGCGCATCGAAACGCTTGCAGGGGTCAAACGCACGGTCTTCAATCAATTCGACTCGCTGGTTCGACCGCTTCAGGCGTGGCTTTCGGAAAAGGGCGTCAATTTCCGAAGAGGCTGCTTTGTGACCGACTTCGATCTGGCTTCCGAGGCTGGCAAGGTCGTCGTCCGGGCGATCAAGGTCAGATCTACCGGCAAGAGCGGCACCGAGGCCGTTGCGGTAGGTGCCGACGACCTGGTTTTTCTCCAGAACGCCTCCATGACCGACGCATCGAGCTTCGGTTCAATGACGCGGGCTCCCGACCAACTGACCAAGCAGGACAGCGGCGGCTGGACCCTGTGGGAAAAACTGGCCGAAGGTCGTCCGGAGTTTGGCAATCCCGCCGCTTTCAACAGCAGCATTCCCGAATCCTGGTGGGAGTCCTTTGCCGTGACGCTCAGGGACACCGTCTTTTTCGACAGGATGGAGGCATTTACCGGCAACAAGGCCGGGACCGGCGGCCTGGTCACCTTCAAGGATTCCCGCTGGCTGATGTCGGTCGTCCTGCCGCACCAGCCGCATTTCGCTAATCAGCCCGAGGACGTTCGGGTGTTCTGGGGATACGCCCTGCACCCGGATCGGGTCGGCGATTTCGTGGCCAAGCCGATGTCGGAATGCACCGGCACCGACATTCTCCACGAGCTTTGCGGTCACCTCAACTTCGATCGCAAGACATTCGCCAAGGCTATCTGCATTCCGTGCCGCATGCCCTACATCACCAGCATGTTCCTGCCCCGGGCGCTGACAGACCGACCGTTGCCGGTACCCAAATCCTCGAAGAATCTGGCCTTCGTCAGCCAGTTCGTTGAGATCGCCGAGGACGTCGTGTTCACGGTCGAATATTCGGTTCGGGCCGCCCAGATGGCGGTTTACGAACTGCTCAAGATCGATCGCGAGATTCCGCCGATCCTGCATCACGACAAGTCGCTGGAAGTCAATTTCGAGGCGGTTATCAAGGCGTTCAAATGAAGCCCGTCGGCCGGTAGCGGCTCTCGCTGATTTCCGCTTCGTGGGCGAGGCCGCTTTGGAAGCGAAGCGCGGATACCGGTTCGCACAAGCGGAACCGGTCAAGGATCAAAGGCTGGGACAACGGCCCAGCCTTTATCCAGGCCTGATCCAGAACCGGAGTTCGATCCGCTGCGCCTTACGGCGTGCGGTCGGCGGTGACCAGGCGGGCTTCGCGGATTGTCGTGGTCTTGGACCCCGCGGCGCGCAGGCAGGAAGCTTCAAAACGCGGCCAGGCTTGCTGGGAGCAATCGCGGCCTACCGGGCGAATATCCAGCCGGTCGCCCTTGGCGAGCGCGTGCGGCACGCTGGCTTCGACCTTGGGAGCAAATCCAGGCAGGACGGTGAGGGCGGCGGCGACGAACGCAGCAATAGCGACGGCTGAAAGAGCTTTGATCATGACGGTCCCCTGTCATTGGGCCTTGGTGGCCCGTCGTTTGGTTGGGCGACTGATACAAAGCTCCGGTTTCCGGATGTCTTCGCCGTCTCCAAAAGTGGTTTCGTCCCGGCCGAGTTTTGTTTCATCGCTGAACAGGGACGAAACACAGCCGGTACCCTTAGGAGACGCGCCGACCCCGGAAGTAGTTCAGCGGGCGGCGAAAAATAAAGGTTCGGCGATCGGTGTCGATCTGGGGAACCGGTTCGGCTTGCGGGCTTGGCCGTGGCGGGGTAGACGGATTTATGCCCCGTATCGCGCTCTATCCCGGTTCCTTCGATCCCGTGACCAACGGCCATCTGGATGTCGTCAGGCACGCCGTGAACCTGTGCGACCGGTTGATCGTCGCCATCGGCGTGAATTCCAGCAAAAAGCCGCTGTTTTCGACCGAGGAGCGTCTGGACATGGTCCGCGCGCTGTTTGCCCCGGTGGCTGCAAAGGCCGGCTGCGTCTTCGATTGCACGACCTACGACAATCTCACCGTTGCCGCGGCGCAAAAACACGGCGCGACCATCATGATTCGCGGTCTGCGCGACGGCACCGACCTCGATTTCGAGATGCAGATCGCCGGCATGAACGAGACCATGGCGCCCGACGTGCACACGGTGTTCGTTCCGGCTTCGCCGAATGTCCGCCCGATCACCGCCACACTGGTACGCCAAATCGCAAGCATGGGCGGCGACGTATCGGCGTTCGTGCCAAAAGCGGTCGCCACAAGCCTCAAGACCAAATTCACCGGCTAGCTTTCACCCCCTCTGTTGGAGCCTTCATGATCCGAATTCTTGCCGTTCTCGCCGCGCTGATTTGCGCCGCCCCCGCAATCGCACAGCCGCTTCCCGCCGGTCTCGACAAGCAGAATGCCATCGTCATCGACACGACGAAGGGGCGGATCGTCATCAAGCTGAGGACGGATATCGCGCCTCAGCATGCCGAGCGCATCAAGCAACTCGCGCGTGAAGGATTCTACAACAACGTACCGTTCCACCGTGTGATGGACGGCTTCATGGCGCAGACCGGCGATGGCCAGAATTTCAATGGCACCGGCGGATCGAAATACCCGAACCTGAAGCAGGAATTTTCCAAGGTTCACTTCAAGCGCGGCATCGTCGGGATGGCGCGGCGCGGCGACAGCGTCGATTCCGCAAATTCACAGTTCTTCATCATGTTCGGGGACGGCGCGCCCCTCGACGGCCAGTACACGGTGATCGGCGAGGTGGTACAGGGCATGGATGTGGTCGACAAGCTCAAGAAGGCTCCGCCGGGATCGCAAGGCGGAACCGTGACCGATCCCGACAAGATGGTGAAGGTGCAAGTCGCGTCCGACATCAAGTGACATTTGACGGGCCGGCGCGCGCAGCGGATGACAGCGACCGGTTGATTTCCCGGCGCCGCGGTCATGGAGGCGTTGCAGCGGGGCAGGCCGATGCCATTTACCGAAGGGATGGCCGGCCCCATTGCCGTTCGCCGTCCAGTTTCATAACGGAAAACCTCCTCCACCCCAACCCGCAGAGAACAGAGCATGGCTGACACCGAAAATACCTTGATCCTCGAAACCACCCAGGGGCCGGTCACGATCGAGATGCGGCCCGATCTCGCGCCCGGTCACGTCGCGCGGATCAAGGAACTGGTGCGCGAGGGATTCTACGACGGCATCGTGTTTCACCGCGTGATCGAAGGTTTCATGGCGCAGACCGGCTGTCCGCATGGCACCGGCACCGGCGGCTCCGGCAAGAAGCTGAAGGCCGAATTCAGCAAGGAGCCGCACGTGCGCGGCACCGCGTCGATGGCGCGCGCCGCCAGCCCGGATTCCGGCGACAGCCAGTTCTTCATCTGCTTCGACGATGCCTCGTTCCTGAACAACCAGTATACGGTCTGGGGCAAGGTGACGTCAGGCATGGAGAACGTCGACAAGATCAAGCGCGGCGAGCCGGTGAAGGACCCGGACAAGATCGTCAAGGCGCACATGGCGTCCGACGCGGCCTGAAGCTACATCGTCGCTCCGGGGGACGCGAAGCGTGACCCCGGAATGACGAGATTCCGGATTGCTGCGCTCGCGCGGCCTCGGGATTGACGTTGTCAGACAACGCTGGAACGCATCGCGCCCATGCGCACCGATCTCTTCGACTTCGAACTTCCCGCCGGCAGCATCGCGCTGCGCCCGGCGAGCCCGCGCGATTCCGCGCGGATGCTCGTGGTGCAGCCCGACGCCGTCCTGCGTGACCGCACCATTGCCGATCTTCCGCTTTGGCTTGAGGCCGGCGATCAGGTCGTGGTCAACGATACCAAGGTGATATCGGCGAAGCTGACGGGCCGGCGTATCGGCCGCGAAACCGAGCCGAAGATCGAGGCGACCCTGATCAAGCGGCTCGACGGTTCGCGCTGGCAGGCGCTGGTCAAACCGGCCAAAAAGCTGTCGCCGGGCGACGTGGTCCGCTTCGGCAACGAGGGCAAGGTGTGCCTTCTCGGCCATCTCGACGCCGAGGTCGAGCACAAGGGCGACGACGGCGAGGTCACGCTGTCGTTTTCATTCCATGGGCCCACGCTCGATTCGGCCATCGCCGATCTCGGCAGCCCGCCGCTGCCGCCCTATATCGCCGCGCGGCGCGCGCCCGATGAGCGCGATGCCGTGGACTATCAGACCATGTTCGCCGCCAACGAAGGCGCCGTCGCGGCGCCGACCGCGGGTTTGCATTTTACCCCCGCGCTGGAAGCGGCGCTCCGCCGGCGCGGCGTCGGAATTCAGCGGATAACCCTGCATGTCGGGGCGGGGACCTTCCTGCCGGTCAAGGTCGAAGACACCACCGGACACAAGATGCATTCCGAGTGGGGGGCCATCTCCCGCGACACCGCCGAAGCGCTGAACGCGGCGCGCGCCAACGGCGGCCGCATCGTCGCCGTCGGCACCACTTCGCTGCGGCTGCTGGAAAGCGCGACGGCGGAAGACGGCACGATCGAACCGTTCAGCGGCGAGACCGCGATCTTCATCTCGCCGGGATATCGCTTTCGCGCGGTCGACATTCTCCTGACCAATTTCCACCTGCCGCGCTCGACGCTGTTCATGCTGGTATCGGCGTTCAGCGGGCTCGAGACCATGAAGCGGGCCTATGCCCACGCCATCCAGAGCGGCTACCGGTTCTATTCCTACGGGGATGCGTGCCTGCTGTTTCGTGATAAGTCGCTCGGATGACGTCAGCCAATCATTTCGAACTGCTCGCCCGCGACGGGCAGGCGCGCACGGGTCAACTGACGACGCCGCATGGCACGGTCCGAACGCCCGCCTTCATGCCTGTCGGCACCGCCGGCGCCATGAAGGGCATGCATTGGCGCGAGGTGCGGAATGCCGGCGCCGATATCGTGCTCGGCAATACCTATCACCTGATGTTGCGGCCCGGCGCCGAACGCATCGCGGCGCTGGGCGGGCTGCAGAAATTCACCGGCTGGAACGGGCCGATGCTGACCGATTCCGGCGGCTTCCAGGTGATGTCGCTGTCGGAGCTGCGCAAGGTCGGCGAAAAGGCGGTAACCTTCCGCTCCCACATCGACGGCGCCATGGTGGAATTGTCGCCGGAGCGCTCGATCGAGGTGCAGCGGTTGCTCGGCTCCGATATCGCGATGCAGATGGACGAATGCGTACGTCTGCCGGCCCAACGCGGCGATATCGAGCGCGCGATGCAGCTGTCCTTGCGCTGGGCCGAGCGCAGCAAGCGCGCGTTCGAGACCGCGCCTGCCGGCTATATGCTGTTCGGGATCGCGCAAGGAGGCGACGTGCCCGAGCTGCGTCAGGCCAGCGCCCGGGGCCTCGTCGAGATCGGCTTTCACGGCTATGCGATCGGCGGCCTCGCGGTCGGCGAACCGCAATCGGTCATGCTCGCCATGATCGAAGAGGTCGCGCCGATCCTGCCCGAGAGGCGTCCGCGCTATTTGATGGGGGTCGGCACCCCCGACGATATTCTCGAAGCGGTCGCGCGCGGTGTCGATATGTTCGATTGCGTGATGCCGACCCGCAACGGGCGTCACGGCATGGCGTTCACGCGGTTCGGTCAGATCAATCTGCGCAATGCCCGCCACGCCGACGATCCGAGGCCGCTCGATGAGCAAAGTTCATGGCCGGCCACGCGCGGCACGGCGCGCGCCTATCTGCATCACCTCGTCAAATCAGGCGAGACGCTGGGCGCGATGCTGTTGTCGGAAATCAACATCGCCTATTACCAGCGCCTGATGCATGACATCAGGGAGGCAATCTTGCAGGGAAGCTTTACAAATTTTCGCGAACGCACCCGAGCCGAATGGGCCAGAGGGGATATCGCCCCGCGCTGACTCAAGGTCGGAACCGGGATATCTCGTCAGCGAGACGAAGCGTGGCCGCGCGGCCCATGCCCGGAACGGAACTCAGTGACAGGCAAAGCGCGTGAGCGCGTGCTTGGTCACGAATCCGTAACCGCAGGTGTCGCAGGTCCAGAGATAGCTGATAACGTTGTCGGAAACGTAAGCGGAAGCTTCCGCAGCCACCATTGAATCCGCGCAAACCGGGCAGGTCGGCAGATCACAACCACGGGGATCGGGGTTAGGCGCGACGGTCGACAGGACTTCAGCAATTGCTGACATCGTGACCTCCTTGCGATCTGAACGGGCAGCCTGAACATACACCGGTTTGCTTGACGATGTCGCGACACAAATGCGTTGGTTTTAAGTTACCTGGCAAACCCTGGACGTTGCAATGCAGCGAATTGTCACGCGTAGAATTCGGACTTGCACACCGACGCTCGCTGCCCCTAATGGAAGAAGCGCCTTCAGATCAAATCACAGTGCCGTCAGAGGAGTGCGTCATGGGTGTATCGTCAGCCACGAGTGCAGTGCACCGTCCCGGCCGGGGCCGGGTTTTTGACAGCATCGTGGAAGCGGTCGGCGATACGCCGATCGTGCGCTTGCTCAAATTGCCGCAGCAGCATGGGGCGAATGCGACCATTCTCGCCAAGCTGGAATATTTCAATCCGGCAGGGAGCGTGAAGGACCGCATCGGCGCGGCCATGATCGTGGCGATGGAGAAGGCCGGCGTCATCCATGCCGACACCGTGCTGATCGAACCGACTTCGGGAAATACCGGGATCGCCCTGGCGTTCGTCGCCGCCTCGCGCGGCTACCGGCTGAAGCTGGTGATGCCGGAATCGATGTCGATCGAGCGGCGCAAGATGCTGGCGTTCCTCGGCGCCGAAATCGTGCTGACGCCGGCCGCCCAGGGCATGAAGGGGTCGATCGCGACCGCCGAAGAGCTGGTGCGCACGACGCCCAATGCGGTGATGCCGCAGCAGTTCAAGAACCTCGCCAATCCCGAAATTCACCGCCGCACCACGGCGGAGGAAATCTGGAACGATACCGGCGGCAACATCGACTTCTTTGTCGCCGGCGTCGGCACCGGCGGCACCATCACCGGGGTGGGACAGGTGCTGAAGCCGCGCAAGCCCTCGCTGCGGGTCGTCGCCGTGGAACCGGAGGAGAGCCCGGTGCTGTCGGGCGGCCAGCATTCCCCGCACAAGATCCAGGGCATCGGCGCAGGGTTCATTCCGGAGATACTCGACCGTTCGGTGATCGACGAGATCGTCAAGATCAACAGTGCGACCGCGATCGAGACCTCGCGCGCACTGGCACGCCACGAGGGCATTCCGGGCGGCATCTCCTCCGGCGCCGCGATTGCCGCCGCACTGGCGATCGGCAAGCGCCCGGAAAACGCCGGCAAGACCATTCTGGCCATCGTGCCATCGTTCTCCGAACGCTATCTGTCGACAGCCCTGTTTGAAGGAATCTAGTTTTGCCGGATCAGCCACGACGACCGAGAACGCTGAACGACGCACGTACCGAAGCCGAGGCCGTGTTCAGGAAGGTGACCACGAAGGCGGCGGAAGCGCCGCCGAAGAAAGCGGTGCTTCCGGGTGTAAAGGAACTGGTCTCACTGCGGATCGACCAGGACGTTCTCGAACACTTCCAGCAGGGCGGTGCGGGCTGGCAGGATCGGATCAATGACGCGCTGAGAAAGGCTGCGGGGAAATAGCCCGGGCAAGCCGCATGGGGTCGCGGTCGGCCATTTCCCAACTGGTGCTGGCGACCGGGTTGCTGGTGACGCCGGCAGCGGCGGAATCGGTAGCGTTCAACTGCGTGATTTTGCCAGGCGCGGACGAGGCCAGCATCAGGATGACGAATTCGTTGACCGGCGACGCGTCCTGCATCGTGACCTGCAAATTCTCGACCACCGCATACGACAATAATCCGCAGATCACCTGCGCCAAACCGGTCCCGGCGGGCAAGGAAGTGGAAATGTGCCGGCTGACCTCGGGCGCCGACAAGATGGTGAAGCTGATCGGGGGACAGGCGGAGTGCACCGAATGAATTCGGGTTGCACAGGCGCGTCAAAGCTGCGTGATTTGGATCGGAATGGGGATCGGAAACCGCGGACGATCAAGCTGGTCGCGACCATCCGTCAGGCTCCGGCCCGCACGGGGGCCGGACCGGAGGGTTTCAGGTTCAGGAGATTGCCGGTGAGGATCAGTGCCGCGCCAAAGACCGTAAAAGCATCCAGCCGCTCCGAATAAATCAGCCAGCCGGCCAGGGCCGTCAGGGGAACGCGGAGGAAATCCATCGGCAACACGATCGTGGCGTCGGCGTACAGCATCGCGCGCGCCATGCAGAAATGGGAAAATGTACCGCAGAATGCGATCGCGACGATCCAGCACCAGACATACGAAGAAGGCGATTTCCAGAGGTAGAGCGAGGGGAAAAAGCCGGCCGCTGACTGGATCACCAGCATCCAGAAAACGATCGCCACAGCCGATTCAGTTCGGGTCAGGGATTTCATCATGGCGACGGAAATACCGAATCCCACGGCCGCTCCCAGCGCGATCAACTGCCCCGGATTGATCTCCCCCGTCGCCGGGCGAACGATGACGACGACGCCGACCAGACCGAGCGCTATCGCGGAGATCTTCCAGATCGTCATGCGCTCGCCGAGAAAACTCGCCGCAAGGATGGCCGTCCAGATCGGCATGGTGAACTCGATCGAGACCACCTGTCCCAGTGGAATGAGCGTCAGCGCGAAGAACCATCCGAGCTGCGCTGCATAATGAATGAGATCGCGCGTCAGGTGCTGCAGCGGCCGTGCCGTCCTCATCGCCGCGAACCCGCCATACAGGCGGATCAACGGGTACAACATCAGTAGGCCGAGCGTCGAGCGCAGCTCCATGATCTGAAACACGTTCAGTTCGCGCGTTGCCTCGCGGCCCGCGACGGCCACGATCAGCATCAAGCCGAGCCAGCCCGCCATCCACATCGCGGCCCTTGGTTTCGAAGGTGTTCGGTCCATCAGCGGAAGGTGCCTGAGTTGTGAAAACGGCGTGGGAAGCATTGGCGGGGCAGGCCGGTATCGGCGAGCCTGCGCCGGTTTGCAACGCGTAAATACGCTGGCGCTGCGATGCGCGCCCATCGATTTCGATATGGGAGCGCCGCCGCGATCGGTGCCGGGGATTGCCCGACCTGCTCGACATTCGCCGATCTGCGGTGCACATCGGCGAGATCGAAGCGTCGCAATCAGGGAGGATCATGTCATGCGCATCCTGCAGCCGGCCGACTGGCCGAAACCGCGCGGTTTCTCACA